>DAORKB010000016.1:0-26294 GCA_035439365.1 Bacteroidia bacterium | reverse complement strand
AATCGCTTTTTGATTTTGGTTGCTATTCATGACTATTCTCTAATGGATATGGAATATGGGTCAACGGCAATTTCAACTCTTTTTGCGGAACTGCTTCCGGTTGTCATCATAGTTAATGTATTGAGATCGATGAAAGAAACATTTCCATTTCTACCACCGCATTCACCAAGGTGGTGCGGTGCTGGACCATCTGTGTCTGCATTTCGGTTGGCAACATAAACCAGTTTACGATCATCATCAACCTCAATCCCGTGTGGTTGATGACCGGTGTAGATAAACTTTTCCAGTGTGTTTGTTTCATAATTAATGATGGCTACAGATCCGCGTTTGCCCGGAAAATGAACCAGGTCTTCCATGCATGTCACAAATAAATACTTGGTTGATTTGGAAAAACTTAACTCGGATGGTACATCGCCAACCGGAATAATAGCAAGTAACGCATCAGTTGCAGTTTCAAATACACGTACTTCGGACGTGCCCTGGCAGGTTACAAAATACTTGCTCCCATCCGGTGTAAACCTTAATTCGTGTGTGTTAAGTGCTTTAGCGGGCGGCGTGGTGTATAAATTAATTTCTGAAAGTGAACTAAAATCGTTTACAGGTATTTTGTATAATTTACTACTGTTGGTTTGTTGCGTTACATAAAGGATGTCATCTGTTTTGTTTAATGCAGAGCCATGCGGATAATTAAATCCTTTCAGTGTAGTTACACTTAAATTGTCTAAGTCTACGGTTGCAATTCTTCCATTTGCATTCAGATCAATGCAATATGCCGTTTTTGAATCGGAAGAAATAATAAATGTATTCCAAATGCCCGGGCCTATGAACGCTTTTCCTACCAAACGATCATCGCTGGTGCTGTATTTTTCAAAATAACTACCACCTATGAAAATGACATACCAATAATTTCCATCTGGTGAAACGCGTACCATATGTGGTGATTCTATACCATCAACATTACCAACAGTTATATAGCGCATGGGTAAGAGTGACTGCTGATCAAATACAGTTACCACGTCACAGCCTTGGTTGGTTACATAAAATTTCTTTCTATTGGGGTTGTCAGCGAATTTGATTTGCCCATCTTTATCGGGTGCACCATTGCTGATCCAGTTTTTTAGCAGTTCAACATCCGATCGGCTAAGTGCAGGTTTACCGTATGGCATAGTGGGCCTAAGTGTAACACCTAAATCAGGATATGTATTTACATAATAATGAAACGTACTGTAATCGGGGCGAAAAGGAATAATACAAGCACTTCCACTCCCTCCTTCAAATAATTTATCCCATGTTTCCAATGATAAATTAGCGGCTCCGCCTTTACTTTTATCGCTGTGACAACCGGAAGTAGCGCATTTGTTTATAACAATATCTCCTACCTCATTGGGGTATCCTCCATAATCCGGAATCCCTTTATCTTTAATACAAGAAGTAAAAAATATACTTGTATAAATAATCAGAATATAGAAGGGGATACGTATCATGATAGAGATGATTAATGAATTCAGCCAGATGGTTCTTTCAAAGATAAAAAATAAAACCCGCTTGTCAAAAGACATGCGGGTTTTAAATGTGTTAAATACTGTTGCGGTTACCGAAGCTTCATAGCCTTCACTAAAGTTATGGCTATCGAAGAGCAAAGGCCTAATGCCCCTCCGATACCGGAACATTTTGTTCATAGGTTTTGTTGCGTTTTAAGTTTATACTTATTCCGCCTTTTACTATCTCCTGAATCTTACTATCCATGCCAACTGCGTACAAATAATAATCACCTTTATACAACTTTGAGAAATTGTACTTGCCGGTTGCATCAGCACTTATTTTTGAATCATAATCAGAGGGATTGTCACCTGGAAAATCGGTAGTGTTGAATTTTATATACACCACACAATTTGGAATCGGATCATCGTGGTGAAGAACCGTTCCACTGACAGATGCATTTCCACCTATACCTTCTTTGTGGCAGCTGCTTGCTATTAACAAGACAAATGCAAAACAAATGGCGACAAACAATTTAATAAAAGTCTTTTTCATAAGTGTAAGTTTTTAATAAAGGTAAGGCTTTATTTTTTTTACTTAAAATTATTCTACACTAATTTTTTGTGTTGCACTTCCTGTATTGGTATGTACCTGAATAAAATATACTCCACCAGCTAGTTGCATATCCAGTGTTTCATTTAGCTGACCATTGGTGCTAACCTCCTTCATTTTTTTGCCGAGTACATCATACACAATAATTTGTTTTACACTTCCCTGAATGTTATTGAAATTAAGATGGATAATTCCATTTGACGGATTCGGATAAATGCTAAAGTAACCAATACTGTTTTTTACTTCTTCAATACCAGTTGGTGGCAATTCGGAAAGCGCATTGGAATAAAGCGCATTGTATTCCGAAGTAACAAAAACACGTGTTGTAACAAAATCGATTTTAGTTACATTCGTGTAGCTTGGTAAATTAAATTGGTTTCCACCGGCAATCCATGTGGTACCCTTATCCGACGTGGCAAGTAAACCACCTTTGTGGCTTGCAAAAACATATCCTTTGTAAGTTGCCATTGCCTGAATACGGTTGCCATTTAATCCAATTAGCGCAGTATGTGCAATAGAAGTTAAAGCAGTTTCTTTCCAATTAAAAACGCTATCGCCTACAAAAACACCGTCTCCGTCTGTTCCTGCAAAAATAGAATTACCCTGAGCTGTAAGTGATGTGACATTTACGTTACTTAAACCGGAATTGCTAGCCGTCCATTGTGTACCGCCTATAGCAGAAGTATAAACACCATTTCCGTAGGTCGCCAAAGCAACTACATTTTTATAAAATGCAAATGCTGTTGGTTTAATGTTAACAGGTAATAAATCCTGGCTACGGATCCAGCTTGTTCCGGTTGTGAAAAAAATCTCCCCATTACTGTTGTATAAATAAGCATGTGTAGCTGATGTAACAATTTTTTGAACGGAATGAGTGGTTAATCCATTATTAAAGGCAACCCATGTTGCTCCTGTATCAGTACTTATAAAGACACCAGAATTTTTTGTAGCAGCTAATAATTTTGTTCCCCAGAAAACAAGGTCATTTACATTTAAACTGTCTGTTAATCCCTTATTTGCACGTTTATAGGAATTAGCCAAATCTTTGCTTACAAAAACTCCCTTTTCAGTCGCAGCAACGACAACAGCTTCCCCACTGCAAGCCATTGAATAGGTTGCAAGGTTATTAAAACCGAAATTATTTGCTAGCCAGGAAGGGTTTGCAATGCTGGCTTTAAATATACCTTCACCGGTTGTTCCGGCAACCAGGTTGCTTTGAATTGCTACAACAGTATTTACATTCATGGTAGTTAGTCCTGCATTGGCTGCTGTCCAGTTAATCGTATTTGCCGGTGAAATATATACACCTGCATCGGTTGCAAGCAACCAGACAGAACCATTGTTAGAAATAGAACGAACCGTCGTGTTTGCAGGAAGGCTGTTAGATACAACAGTAAATGCTGCTGCCGGAGCAGGTGTTGTAAGTAACGTGCTATACAGTCCATTTTTATTGCCAACAATCAATTGATTGGTTGTTGCATTCAACGAAATAGAAGTTGTACCTGTAATGTTAAGTGTATTGGAATCATTGAAATCGGTCCAGGTATCGCCTTTATCAGCCGAAATAAAAACGCCTGTGTTTGCAGAAGTAAGAAAGAGGTGATTACCCGCTTTTGCAAATCCTGTTACAGTTGTTCCGGTTAAAGAAGAACTGGAAACAAGTGTCCAGCTGACACCTTTGTTTACGGTTTTGTAAACACCCGATCCTTCTGTTCCTGCAAGAATGGTTATGGAATCAAGTTCAACCAATGAACTGATTTTTAAATTACCAAGTCCATTGTTTATTTTTTGCCAATATCTGTCGCTACCAACATAACCGGTAAAAATATAAACACCGCTATCAGCAGTTCCGGCAAATAAATATTTTCCGCTGTGCGCAAGTGCGGTAATTTTTCCGCTCTTTAATCCTACCGGTCTTGCACGCCAGGCCACTAATTTGGTGTTTGTACTTTCAAACACTCCTCCTTCTTTTGTTCCAAGATACACGGTGGTATCATTAACAATTGAACAAGTAACGGACCCACCGTACGGACCTTTACTTCCGAAGTGAGCAAAAGAAGAGGAAAAAAATAAAACAAATAAAAAGAGTAGAATGTAATTTTTAAAAGTTTTCATATAGTAATATTGGTTTTAGATTTTTTTAATAATTGATAATTAATTGTTTTTTGCTTTTTGTTCGATCCAGTTTAAAACCAGCGCCAATGTACAGGCATCCAATTTTCCTGATGGCGGCATCGGATTAGAAGTAGCATTCATGGAAGCATAAAGTACACTATACGTTGGGTTGAGTGTATCAATGTAACCGCTCTTTTTTCGCCAAAGTTGAGTGTAGGATTGTGAAGCCTCCAGATTTAAATTTCCTGCCGGGTTGTTACCGCTATGACATCCTGCATTGTTGCAATGCATATCAAAGATTGGTTGGATATCCTGTTTGAAGGAAACAACAGCTGGCGTTTTACAATCTGTAAATGGCTCTACTTTCTCATAGGTACATGCCCCTAAAAACAAAAGAAACACGAGAATAATGAACACATACTTCTTCATCCTTTTATTCATAAATAAATAAAGAAGGAATATTATTCAAGATTTTTTGTGCCAGTGGAGATGTATTCTCATCAATTGTAGTTACATACAAATTTGCATTATCATTTATTTTAATGCCGTTAAATAAACGATTGAAATCTGCAATTAAATGAACAAAATAAACTTCTCCTGCTACAACTGTAAAATCTTTTCTGGGCATTTCCACCTGTTTGTAATTTACATTGCTTCCAATCTTGTAAACAAAAGGTGTAAGTGTACCAGTGTATGCTTCGCTTGTATCAATTTTCCCTTGTGCATTTAGAAAAATATACCCGTCTTCTGCTTTTGTTTTTGAAAACCACATGACCGAATCAGTGGTTTTTGAAAAATCAATCTGATTGGCAGATGGAGGTACTCCAATTTTAAAGCGAACAGATTTGTAATTTCCAACCGGAGCATCACCAATCACATACGTATCCGATTCAAGTTTTTTTAAAATTCTTGTATCAGGAACTTTATAGGTAGAACCATCAAGTTTCACAAGCTCCACATCAGAAATGTAAAACTGAGCAAGTTTCATAGAGATAGCTCTCCCATCATGCGTTGAGTAGGGGATGTTGTAAAGATCAATTTCTTCATCTTCAATAAATGCATGCAAGTGCATCATCACCTTTCCTATTGGAGCAATAGCATCGCCGTCTTCATCTTCTTTAGCCTTTTTGTTGCAGGAAGAAAAAAATGTAGTACAAGCCAGTATCACAAAAAACAAACATGAAATATAAAATCGAATTGTTTTCAAATCGTAAAAGTTTAGTAGTTAGAATTGATAAATCCATGAGGCATTTATCGCGTATTTCTGTTTCAGTTGCACACCGTATACGTATTGATAAAATGGCACCCCAAATTCTGCACTCAGGCGGTGTTTGGTCAATGCTCCTTTTAAATGAAAAGAAGAACCAACATATACATTTGCTTTTTCACTTCCGTAACTATTGGGATCGGTTGCCGGCTCTAAAAACGCGTATTGTTGCGGATCGGTACCTTGAATGTGCCCCGAAAAGTTTCCATCCACACGTATGGAGCTGCTGATAAAATTCAACCATTGATAAGCAATCCAGCTGTTGATATTCAGTTCCGGACTCAGTTTATAACCAATATTGTTGTAGTTACAACGGTATATGCCCGACAAAGAACTGCTCCATGCAAATGAATTTTTCTGATAGATATACGTTATACCAGGCAATACTTCTACCGAGCCTGATCCCGGTTGCATATTGTAAGGATACCGTTTATCAGGGTACATGGGATCACTGCTTTTCCCTTTTTCCTTGATACTACCCGTAGGAACACTAACACCAACATTTGCTAATAACTGACAAGTACTTCTTTGAAAAATAGCATACAACAAATGAAGTTTAATGTCACCCAATCCATTTGTAAGAAGCGTATGAGTGGGTGATGACATGGTAGTGCTGCCATGGACGTGACCTGCTGTAAACATACTCATATCCATAGAATTTACCTGATACGGAACCATTACCATTGTTGTGAACCGATCTGTTATACCATACATACCCATCAACATATGCATTTGCATATTCATCCGTTCCGGAGCCATTAAATAATTCGCGAACACAGCATCTTTACTTTCAGAATGGCTACCAGATATAAGATCATCCATATACATATCCATGTATCTGTATGAAATCATCCATTCATTTTTAGGATGAACATGACTGATCATTACTCCTGCCGGTGTAAGATCAGTGCTGCAACAGGAAAAATTGTTGCACTGTGTTGTATCCGTACTTGTTTGTGCAAGCAGGCATACTTGTTGAAGCATTGACAAAGCCATAGCTAGCAACCATTTTAGTTGTATTTGCATGATAATAAAATTACAGCACGCCGCAGATGAAACAGATTCATCAAACAGCTATGCATTCATGATAGGGGTGAATAATTTGTTCATCAATTTTGATGAACAAGAATGAATTAACAAAAAGATGGTGGATGAAAAATAGAAAGGGATGGTTTATCCGGATAGTTAGCTAAATAATGTGTTTGGTGGGAAATGTGTAAGCCATTCAACGAAAAAACTGGTACTGATGAAGAGGCGTAAAACTGAATTTCAGATTTTTCTTTTGATGAATCGGGCACATCCTGTCTCTTGTCATCTTTTTCCAATTGCTTTTTTAAGTGACACTTTCCATTACAATTCATTTTTGGTTTTGATTTATTCACGCAAAAACGCTTTGTAATAGCCACTTTGTTCAGCTCATAATTAATTAAAATCGAGAGTTTTGAAAGCGGCTGAAGAAGGAATACCGCAGCAAGTAATATGGAAATAACTGGCTTCAAATTGTAAGAAATAAAAACAAAAGTAATGTTAAATTACTCCCATTCCTAATTTAAATTCATTAATTTTACGAATACTATGGAATTAAGGATAAAATATATTTTAATAACGATGATTATTTGTCTGGTTTTTCATTTACCTGGAAAGGCTCAATTTCAATCAGCAGTTATTGGTGTAGATGGATTAACCTGCTCGGCTTGTTCATTTTCAACGCAAAAATCACTTTTAGAGTTGAAATCGGTAGACAGTGTATATATGCAGCTTGAACAAAATACGGCTACTGTATATTTCAAGAAAGGCGAAAAAGTAAATGTAAAAGACCTTGCTAAAAAAGTAGTAGATGCTGGTTTTTCTGTTCGGAGTATTTCGGCTATCATAAATATGAATGAGTTGGAAATAACACCCGATTATTGCTGGAACTATGAAAATGATGCCTATCGTTTTATAAAAGTAGAGGCACCTAAAAAAATAACAGGACAAGTTCAACTCACTTTTATAGGCGAAAAATTTATGCCTGCTAAAGAATTTAAAAAATGGAAAATGTATGCTAAAAATGCATGCCCTTCAAATGTTACCCCAACTCCTTATTCACAGCAATATTATGTTACAGTTCAATAGAAAAGTTGTCCTTTCTGTTTTTCTGTTTTTCATAACATCATCAACTTTTTTTGGTCAGGAATTATTTCCCTTAAATGAGCCTGCAAGTAATATCCCCAAAGGTGTATTGGGCATACGTGTAATGGGAGAAACCTACAAGGAGCTATCACAATTTCGTAATCAGCTTTCATTTCGTGTGATGTATGGTGTCTTGCCCCGATTATCAGTAATGGCAACTGTTGGAGTTTCCAATCATCACGGTAAAAATTTTCCTGCCAATCTGGTTTCACATACACACAATGGAAATCAAACCGTTTATACAACCGGCGATTTTCAACGTGGCGTGTCATATCCCTATCAATCTAATGGAATTTACGTATTTGCAAAATATCGTTTCCTATCAAAAGATGGAACTCATAGTCATTTTCGCATGACAGCATATGCAGAAGGAGCTTATGTTAAACAAGCCCATGATGAATCTGAACCTAATTTGATGGGTGATACGAAAGGTTATGGTGCAGGTTTGATCACAACTTGCTTAAAAAATCATTTTGCAATTTCATTAGCATCAGGTTTTATTATTCCCGGTGCATACGATGGTTTATCACCGGATTTAAGCGGAGGGCCAATGATTCCAACGAAAATAAGTTATGGCCGGGCGCTTACTTATAATTTATCTATGGGGTATTTGCTGTTGCCACAAGTGTATAAAAACTATGACCAGTTAAATGTAAATGTATACCTCGAATTAATTGGAAAGGCTTATGAAGCAGCGGCAGTAACACAATACGGAAATTTATCCATTCCCATCAATACACCGTTGTTAGATAAAGGTAATTACATTGATATTGCACCTGGTGTGCAATGCATCATTAAATCAAATTTAAGAATTGATTTTTCTGTCAGACTTCCTATGATCAGTAAATCGTATGCACGCTTTTATCCCATGTTTGTGGTAGGAGTGCAACGGTATTTTTATTTTAAGAAAAAGAGGTAAACGCACAAGCTCCGTTCACCTCACCCCCGGCCCCTCTCCTTGAAAAAGGAGAGGGACCGAGGGTGAGGTCAAATCAATCCGTTTCTAAAATTAATAGGTACCACCAATTTTAAACTCATATTTCTGCCCATACCGAATACACCGCTTCTGCCATTGGCATAATTGAGAGGCGTATATTTCAAACGACTTAAATGACTTTGGTAAGCCACATCCATTAAATTATTTACGCTGATATAAATAGAAAAACATGTAAAGCCTTTTTTGTTTTTTACACTTGTTCCTGCACCGATATTAATTAATGTATAGGCCGGTGTTTTTGTTTCGGTACCAAAAGCTGCATAAAATTTATTTTGTGCCAGGTAATTTTCCATTTCCAGCTTAAAATACGTTTTGCTAAATAACTTTTTTATCTCTTTAATGTCCGCTCTTAACTCCGACTGAATTTTAGGTGCAGGAATAAAAGGTAAATACCTGGTTGAATCTGGTTCATTTTTTTGTAAAGCCTGAACATATGAAAAAGAATTTTCAAAATGCAACCAATCCATTGGGTGGGGATGAAGATCAATGCTGATCTCACCTCCTGATAAATTGGCTTTGCCAGGTACAAATTTATAAGCACTGTATCCATCCCTAATGGAATCTCCACCAAATGCACTGTTCAATTTTCTTAAGAAAATAAAATTTGAAATGCTGTTATTAAAAAGATCAAGTTCTACGGTGAGATGCTCCGTATTAACACCTAACGCAGCATCGACTTGAAAACTATTTTCTGCCTTTAAATGAGGATCGCCAATTTCATAACGAATGGTACCATCATGTAAACCATTTGATCCAAGTTCAGCAATATTAGGAGCTCTATAACCTCTTGCAGCATTTGCTTTTACATATATGTTATCGGTGAATTGGTACGTAGCACCAATGCTTCCTGTAACAGCTGAGAAGGTAGAATGAAATGCCGTGAACTGGTGATAGCTGGAGTCATTCGGATCTGTTGGTAAACCATCTGAATTCAAAAACAGGTCCTCACTGCGCTGATTTCTGTTGTCATAACGAATACCTCCACTAATATCCAATTTGTCAAATGATTTTTTTAGAATGGTAAAAACGCCAATGTCGAATAGTTGATACTCGGGGACTAAAAATTCGATGCCTTTATTTTTCGATTGCTGTTGCATTCCATTTATACCAATCGAAAAATCGAAATTATTCTGATGACTTAAATTATATCGCAGGTCGTAATTGATCGTATTCATGAGGAAATACAGCCCATACTGAGCTGGCTGCAAAATATCTCCATACTCCTGCCGCTGATTTTGCTGAAATCCTATTGTTGCTTTGATGTTTCCTTTTTTAAGAATAAAATTATTGTTTAATACCGCCTTATAATGCCTGATTTGTTGAAACGGTGTAACAGGGGTATAATTTTTAAAATCGTTGGAGGAGGCTATTTGTGTGTCTTCTGTTGAATCATTCAATGCAACCATTTTTAGAAATTTTCCCGTAACACTATCACGATCCCCTTCTACAATTCCAGGATTCATGGAATAAGAACTAAAATGCAGGTGAGAATATCCCCACGATTTATTTACTCCGACAATCCCGCTAATAGCTTGTTCACGATAGCCGGAATTGAAAACATACCCATCGTATTTGTTTTGATAAGCGTGTGCCATTTTGTTGCTGTACCGGACATCCCAGATAATACCTTTCAAACTTCCTCTTAGGTTCGCAGAATAACCAATCAATCCATTATTTGTTTGGTAATTTCCGATCACATTTCCCAGAATAACACCATTGGGTAAAGTAGGAGCCGAAATCATATTGATGACACCTGCAATAGCATCTGAGCCATAGGAAAGACTTGCCGGACCTTTTAAAATTTCTACCTGATTCACCGAAAATTCATCAATTTCAATTCCATGCTCATCTCCCCACTGCTGACCTTCCTGACGTATTCCATCATTTACGACCACAACACGATTATAGCCAAGCCCGCGAATTACCGGCTTTGAAATACCCGATCCTGTTGTAACTTGTGAAATACCAGGTTGCTTTGCAATTGCATCAATTATATTCGTAGATGAATTTTCTAATAATTGTGTTTTAGATAAGACTTGAATTGGAGTAGGATTTCGACGACGTTCACTTGCTTGCGAAAGACCGGTTACTACCACTTCCTTAAATTCTTTTACAGCAGATTTAAGCGCAAAATCTTTATGCGTGACTTCCAACAAATCAATTACTTCTGTAATGGTTTCATAACCAACTTCGCTGATTTGGAAAAAAAGTTTTGTTCGTGGAAGATTGTCCAGTTTGTAATTACCATTCATATCTGTTACGGTACCTGTTTTTAAATCGGGAATATAAATGGTAACACCAATGAGTGGTTCCTTTGTTTCTTTATCTGTAATAGTGCCAGATAGACTAGCCTTTTCTGGGGTAGGTGCTGCAGTTGTAAAAGTTGTTGCAAACAAAAATACCAATACCTTATATAAATATATTTTCATGTATATGTATGAATCAAATGAATAACTAATAATAACATTCAGCTGCCACAGGCAAATGAATGTGTTGTTTGAATAAAAGTAAAATCAAACTCAGAAATGAGTTAGGGGCTAACTTTCGCTGAAGCTACGGTTAGTGAAAGGGGTTAACAAACAGGTGGAGCCCTGGAAGGCAGGTCCTGGAAAGCCGTTGGAGTATGAACGCTTTCTGTAAATTGTTTTAAATAGATACATTGTTCCGAAAGAATAACAAGCGGAGGTGCATCTGTAATAAAACAAGGTTGAGTTAAGGTATAATCACATATGGAACAACTGTGTTCTTCCGAGTGGAAATGTTTATCAGCAGAAATACAGCGCTCATCATCCGCATGCTGATAGGTGTGTATTTGTTTTTCAACAAACGGAAATAGGAAAAGCAGCAGCAGAAAAAGTGAGCCGTATTTTTTTAATTGCTGATGCATGCTGCGTTTAGATAAAACCGAATGTTAATGTTTAATAATTAATCGTTTTGTTAAAGCGCCGGTAATTTTATCATTGTGACCGCTCACCTCATAAACTTTATACAAATATACACCATCATTTAAATTTTGAGTATCTAATGTAAGGGTATTGTAAAGAATGTTGTGGCTGCTTATGAATTGTCCCAATACATTATACACTTCCAATAAATAGGTTTTGCCTCGCTGATTATTTATTTGAACAGTTACATTATTACTGGATGGGTTTGGAAATAATTCAAAGTTAAAATGAATGAGGTGATCGTTGATATCAATTCCCAGCGGGTCCTTCGCAACTCCTTTATAGAAAGCAACGCCTCCCTGATAATTACCGACTGCTAAATCCAAATACCCATCGTTGTTAACATCGGCCACGCATGGTGCTGAACGTGTACCCTGGAATATATTCTGATAAGTGGAATCGGCTAAATTGAATTTACCATTGAGGTTATTATCGATGCTGTCATACAAATGTAAATAGCCATCCTGAGAACCTACAATCAATTTGGTAACGCCTTTGTCTCTGAATAAAAATGGTTGTGCATATAGCTGGAAAAAACCAGGTTTTGAAACATTCACACCACCCCAAAAATTAGTTACAGAGTCAAGTACAGCAACGGTTGCAGAGCCGGAGTTGTGATAGTAGGTAATTTTCCCGTTTCGTGCGCCAATCAATAAATCGTTTTTACCGTCTTTATCGACATCAATTATTTGTGGTGCCGCAAAATCACCCACATCAATAACTCTGTTGTTGGAATTTTTTAAAAGTGGTTTCGCCAAAACATATTCTGGTTCGGCATTGGGTGCTGCTGTATTGGTATAATAATAAAGATTCCCGGCGTAGTCACCCACAATCAGATCCGCATCTCCATCTCCATCCAAGTCACCAAAAGTAGGAGCCATACCCAGGAGTTGTCCTGCACCTATATGACTGTAATCTCTGGTTATCAATTCAAATTGAGGTGCCGCAGGCGTTCCTGTATTTTTAAAAAGAGCAATTCTGGATTCAAATAGTGTAGAGTTATAATACCCGTAATTACCAATAAACAGATCCAATAATCCATCGTGATTATAATCAAAAAATACAGGGTAGGCGCCTTCCCCCAGGTCAATCATCTGATCCTGCAAAAGATTATTTTGCTTGTGTTGAAAAATCGGAAAATCATTCACACCATTATTTTTGTAGTAGACAATGCTGTTGAAATTTTCGCAGCTATTGGTAGTATTCGGACTGGCTACAAAATCTTTTATTCCATCTCCATCCACATCCAGGTAAAATCCGCAAGGAAAAATGGTTAAATCAACCGGAAGTGTATCTCCATTATGCGAAGGAAAAGCAACGTCAATTTTCGTGAAGCTGGCATTTGTTGGAGTTCCTCCATTGGTAAGCATCGTTAAATTGTTATAAGAAATATCACCCGCTATAAAGTCTTTGTCTCCATCCCCATCCAGATCCATACACAGTTCACACGAACCTGAGTGGCGTTTGCGGCTGGTTTCATCGGGTACAGCGATTTGAGGATTTACAACATTATTAATACACGTGTCGAAAAGTTTATAGTTATTGTTTAAAGGATGTTCTGTAGCATATCCCCAACAAAAATTAGCAACTTGAAATATCAAGCTATCACAGCTGTTGTAGGTTTCCTTACTCATATTTTTGTGATATTGCATGAAGCCGTCTACAATATCAAAGGTGATTACATCCAGATCACCATCATTGTCAATATCAGAAAATGCAGGAATGTCTACAGGAGAAACATATAAATTGCATCTTTTAACAGGACCACAAGCCGCAGTTACGGGAGCATCGGGATAGTAAGCAGATAATTGTTGTGTTACAATTTTGAGAAATTGTAAACCCGTGGAAGGGGTAGAAATATTTTTATAAACATCAAATCCGGCTCCCTTACTGGAATAACAAAAAATATCCTCTTTCCCATCACAGTTAAAATCTACCAGGAGAACCCATTCATAAATTTTTGGAAATAATGTTTCATAAAAAGGTGCATACTTATAATTAATGGTACCCGCATTTCCTTTATTTAGAAAAGTGCGAATGGTATTTCCCGTTCTGTCAAATACAAACAGATCTTTTTTGCCATCCAGATCCAGGTCAATATTGGATGGTTGAACAAAGTTCAATCCTCCTGCCCAGGGGTTGGCAATAAAACCCGATTCCGTTTTAACCGGTATACTATCATACCATTTAAAATAAGGCTGAGCATAAGAAGGGGCAATACCTACAATGAATAGGGTTATAATAAATAAAGAGAGACGTTTTTTCACACCTTTAAAGTAAGAGTATATACAAATATAAGTATAAAAAGTCAGAGTTGTTCCTGAACGTGCTGTATGGCCTCCCGGACGAGGTTTTATTATGTAATTGTTAAGATTTGAGCATAGAAAAACGGTTCAACTGGAAAAATCCCCCTTTATTTACTGAAACAGACCGGTTAAAGGCTGAAACAGACCGGAAATTAGAAATCGGGAGAAAGGCCCGCATAAAAAATTATAAAATTGGTAAATACTAATTGTTATTCTATATTTGCACCCTTAATTTTATGAATAATCAAATCTTTTTAGTTACGTAGTGAACTAAAATGATTTATCAAAATAAAACAATTTAATTATTAGAAGTTATGCAGAATAAAGGCGCTATTAGGCTGTTTGCAATTTTACTGGCACTAGCATGTGCATATTATTTAATGTTTACCTGGGTAGCCAACGGTATTGAAAAGGACGCTGAAGCCTTTGCTATAAATTATGCAGAGACGACCGTGAAAAATAATCCTAACGGAAAAACATTTAACACGGAAGATGAGCGCAAGGGTTATATTGACTCAATTGTAACACTTAAAACAAGTGCTTACCTGGATTCTTTGAAAAAGAGACCTGTTTATGACATGCTTATTACAAAGTATACTTACGATGATGTAACAAAAAGAAGGTTAAATCTTGGTCTGGATTTAAAAGGCGGGATGAACGTGACACTTGAAGTTTCGGTTGCAGAAATCATCAGCGGACTTTCAAATAACAGTAATGATCCTGCTTTTGTGAAAGCATTATCGGAGGCACAAAAATTACAAGCAAGATCAAACAAAGATTTTGTGACTTTGTTCGGAGAACGATATGCGGCAAATAATCCGAGTGGTAAATTGGCACTTAACTTCCAAACAATTGAACTAAAAGGAAAAGTTGATTTTAATACTTCTAATGAAGATGTATTGAAGTTTTTACGTGAACGTGTAAATGAGGCAATTGAAACATCTGAAAATACATTGCGCTCTCGTATCGACAGATTTGGTGTGACACAACCTTCTATTCAACGACTGGCTTCTTCCGGACGCTTAATGATCGAGTTACCGGGTGTTACGGATAAGAGCCGTGTTCGTAAACTATTACAAGGAACTGCAAACTTAGAGTTTTGGGAAACATATGATAATGAAGAAGTAGGACCATTGTTAGCAGAAGCAAATAATGTTTTAAAAGGAATATTGACGCCAACTGATACTACAAAAAAGAACGATACGGCAGCTGTTGCAGCTGTGAATCCTGCAGATTCTACTAAAGCAAAAACCGATTCTTTATCACTAGCATCCCAATTAAAAAACCCTGCAAAATCGGATACCAGCAAATTGGCTCAGGAAAGAGCAAATGCATTGCGTGATTATCCGCTTTATGCAATCATGCAACCGGCTATTGCCAACAATGGCAAACAACAAGTATACGCAAGAGGGCCAATCATTGGATCTGCTTTAGCGAAAGACACCGCTAAAATTAATAGCTACTTCAATAACCCTAAAGTAAAAGCGCTTTTCAGACCAAAAACAAAATTTTTATGGTCGTTTAAAGGTGATAAAGAAACAGAAACTGTATTTAGTTTATTTGCAATTAAAGGGAATACAAATACAAACGGGCAAGCACCATTATCGGGTGATATCATCACTGATGCACGTAGAGAGTTTGATGCAGGTGGAGGTGGTTCTCCTCACGTAACCATGTTGATGACTGCTGAAGCAGCTCAGACCTGGAAAAAAATTACGCATGACAACATTGGTAAATCCATCGCTATTGTTTTGGATAATGCCGTGTACTCTTACCCAACTGTTCAGGGAGAAATCTCCGGTGGATCCGGAACAACCATCACCGGTAATTTTACAATCGATGAGGCAGACGATCTTGTAACAACATTAAAAGCTGGTAAATTACCTGCAAGGGCACACATTGTTCAGGAAAGTGTTGTTGGACCAACATTGGGTGAAGAAGCCATTAAAAATGGATTGTTCTCTACGCTTATCGCTCTTGTATTAGTGCTTTTATTCATGGGCTTCTATTACAGCAAAGCGGGTTGGGTGGCCGATTTCGCGATGATTGTAAACAACTTCTTCGTACTTGGTATTCTGGCTTCATTTAGCGCCGTACTAACATTGCCTGGTATTGCCGGTATCGTGTTAACGATCGCGATGTCTGTAGATGCAAACATCCTTATTTTTGAACGTGTTCGTGAAGAGTTAAACCTGGGTAAAGGAACTGCACTGGCCATTAAGGAAGGATATAAAAATGCAATGCCTTCCATCATCGATGGTCACGTAACCACTTTATTGTTAGGTATTATCCTGTTTGTTTTCGGAACTGGACCATTACAAGGGTTTGCTACCACATTAATCATTGGTATTATTTCTTCTTTATTCTGTGCGATTTTTATTACACGTTTAATTTTTGATCGTTGGTTAAGTAAAAACAAGAGCATTCCTTTTGGAACAAAATTGACAGAACACGCTTTCAAAAAAATCAATATCAACTTCGTTGCAAAACGTAAATTGTATTATGTGATCTCTACAATCATAATCGTTGCAGGTGTTGCAGCTTATGTTTCCAAAGGGGGATTTACATTGGGTGTTGATTTTAAAGGTGGACGTTCATATGTTGTTGATTTTAAAGAACCAAAATCTGTAGAGGATGTACGTAAAGCATTGGAAGTTTCCTTCGGACAAGTACCAGAAGTAAAAACCTACGGTGATGCGAGCCAACAACGTATTACAACGACTTATTTAATTGATGATAATTCAGACAATGCTGAACAAGCAGTTGAAGAGAAGTTATTGGAAGGATTAAAACCTTTTGGTGTAACAAAAAACAGCATCCTTAGCTCTACTAAAGTAGGTGAAACGGTTTCCCGCGATATTAGATCAAAAGCGATTTGGGCCATCCTATTGTCGTGTTTGGTTATGTTTGTGTTCATCTTCATCCGATTCAAAAAATGGCAATATGGTTTAGGAGCGGTTATCGCTTTGTTCCACGACGTTGCAATTGTATTGTCGGTGTATATATTATTAGATGGTGTTTTACCATTCCTTGAGATCACCCAGGATTTTATTGCCGCTATCTTAACAGTAATGAGTTATTCCATGACGGATACCGTTGTTGTATTCGACCGTGTACGTGAATACTTAACAGAGCGTAATAAAACGGATCTTGACAAAGGTGAACGCGTGAAAGTAATTAACTATGCATTGAACAGTACGTTGAGCCGTACCATCAATACATCATTAACCATCTTCTTCGTGTTATTGGCCATCTTTGTTTTCGGTGGCGAAAGCATCAGAGGATTCTCATTTGCCTTATTAATTGGTATTGTTATCGGAACGTATTCTTCTATTTGTATTGCTACTCCAGTTGTAATTGATTTGGAGCCGGAAAAACAAGGCGATAAACAACTCGCAAAAGAAAAAGAGGTTGCGAAAAGCACTATTTAAGCAAAATGTTAAATAAAATAAAACCCAACATATAAAAATGTTGGGTTTTGTTTTTTCGTACTTTTGTATTTCTACAATCCCTGGAGTATACACATGCTTTTATCAACGCTTTTATTTTTAAACCTTGGAGGAGGCGAATTATTTTTAATCGTCATTATTGTTATTCTATTCTTTGGTTCTGATAAATTACCAGGTATTGCCAAAGGACTTGGGAAAGCCATCCGTGAAGTCAATCATGCCAAGGATCAAATCCAAACTGAAATTCAAAATCATACAGGCGGTTTTAGAGAAGAGGTGGAAAAGCATACTTCCGAAATCCGTACAGAGCTTGATAAAGCAGGGCAAGGCTTGAAAAAGCAGGTTGATGATGCATCTAAAGCAATCAATGACGAAGGCAAAGCGCTGGATGATACATTGAGATCACAGTGAGAGCGAGTTTTGAGAGCGAGTTCCGCAAACCTGTTAGGTTCATGGTGCTATATCGTGACTAAGTTTCAATTAATTCTTAGAGTTTATAAGTTGAGTAATCTGACAGGTTTCGTACAGGGGGGCCACCCTCAATACTCACCCTCAATACTTTTTTTAGGGGGTAAACCCACAAAAAGTCAAAATTTTGAATATGCCCCCCTAAAAAATAGGGGGTGTTTGAAAAAAAAGTTACTTTTTCTTGACTTGACGTTCAAAAATCACCTATTTTTGTAACCGAAAATCAAAATTTACTCACTAAAAACTCTAAAACACACAATCAAGATGGCTTTTCACAGATTTAAAGCACTAGAAGAGGTTCTTGCCAGAAAACCAAAAGAAGTTGTATTACCAAGCCTGAAAGTATCTGAATTTTTCGGAGAAAATGTATTTGGTATTGACGCCATGCGCGAACACTTATCAGAAGAAGCATTTAACAGCGTAATGGCTGCAATGGTGCAGGGGACACAAATCGACCGTAAAATGGCGGATCAGGTTGCTGCATCCATGAAAGCTTGGGCTAACTCTAAGGGGGCGACGCATTACACGCACTGGTTTCAACCGTTGACTGGTACTACTGCTGAAAAACATGATGCGTTTTTTGAACCAACAGAAAACGGCAGAGCGATTGAACGTTTTGGAGGTAGTCAGTTAGCACAACAAGAACCAGATGCATCTAGTTTTCCGAATGGGGGAATCCGCAATACATTTGAAGCACGTGGTTATACCGCATGGGATCCTACATCTCCTGCGTTTGTTATCGGAAAAACACTGTGCATTCCAACCATCTTTGTTTCGTACACCGGTGAATCGCTGGATTTCAAAACACCCTTATTAAAAGCACTTCATTCAATAGATAAAGCAGCAACAGACGTTTGTCAGTATTTTGATAAAAACGTTACAAAAGTAATTGCCACATTGGGTTGGGAACAGGAGTATTTCCTGGTTGATGAAGCATTACACAATGCACGACCGGATTTAGCAATGACCGGACGTACGTTGTTCGGTCATACACCGGCAAAAGGTCAACAGCTGGAAGATCACTACTTTGGTTCTATCCCTGACCGTGTGACTGAATTTATGCGTGATTTTGAAATTGAATCATTGAAATTAGGTATTCCTATTAAAACCCGTCACAATGAGGTTGCTCCAAATCAGTTTGAGTGTGCTCCTGTTTTTGAGGAGTGTAATCTTGCTGTGGATCACAACCAGTTACTGATGGATGTGATGACAAAAGTGGCGATCCGTCATAACTTCCGTGTATTGTTGCACGAAAAACCATATGCCGGTGTAAACGGAAGTGGTAAGCACAACAACTGGAGCTTGAGTACCAATACCGGTAAAAACTTATTGAGTCCTGGTAAAACACCAAAAACCAATTTACAGTTTTTAACCTTCTTCATCAACACCATTAAAGCCGTTCATGACAATGCCGATTTATTGCGCGCATCCATTGCATCTGCAAACAACGACCATCGCTTGGGTGCAAATGAAGCACCACCGGCAATCATGTCTGCATTCTTAGGAACACAGCTTTCAAGCGTATTGGATGAACTGGAAACAAAAGTAAAAACCGGCAAAATGAGCCCCGATGAAAAAACAGCACTAAAACTGGGTGTTGGAAAAATTCCGGATATCTTATTAGACAATACAGACAGAAACAGAACATCACCATTTGCATTTACTGGAAATAAATTTGAGTTCCGAGCTGTTGGTTCTTCTGCAAGCTGCTCAGGTCCAATGATCGTTTTAAATGCAATTGTTGCTGATCAATTGATTAAGTTCAAAAAAGAAGTAGATACCCTAATTGCTAAGAATGTAGAGAAGGATGAAGCAATCTTCCAGGTATTGAGACAATGCATCATCGACTCGAAAAAAATCCGTTTTGAAGGAAATGGATATGGTGATGAATGGGTGAAAGAAGCAAAGAAACGTGGTCTTTCCAACATCAAAACAACCCCAGAAGCATTGGGTGCCTTTGTATCTAAACAAACAACCGAATTGTTTGAACGTCACGGCATTTTAAGTGAGCGCGAACAACATGCACGCTATGATATTTATCTAGAAACCTATACAAAGAAAATCCAGATCGAATCCCGTGTAATTGGTGATTTGGCCCTTAACCACATCATTCCAACAGCAATTAAATACCAAAGCACGTTGATTGAAAATGTACGTGGATTAAAAGAGATTTTAGATGGTGCAGACTTCAAAAAAGTGGCTCAGATTCAGTTGGATATGATCAGTGAAATATCTGAACACATCAATGTTATCAAAACAAGAGTAGATGAGATGACAGAGGCACGTAAAAAAGCCAATGCCCTTACTGATGTTAAGAAACAGGCTGTTGATTACTGTGAAAAAGTAAAAGAGGCACACTTTGAAACCATCCGTTACCATGTTGATAAACTGGAACTTTTGGTGGATGATGAAAGCTGGCCTTTGCCAAAATACAGAGAGCTATTGTTCACAAAATAGTTAACAACTTCATTATTTTACTGACATCCTTAGCAGCAGCGGTTGCTAAGGATGTTTTGTTTTAAAAATGCCGAAAACACGAATATTGGCAAAAAACAGTTTTTTAATCGGAATATTTATTATTTTAGCAGCAATAATATGTTTAATCTAACAACATTGATATGAGGATATTGACAAAGTTAATTATGGGAGTAGTATTATCCATACTATTTTCTACCAATTTATTTGCTCAAAAGAATTTTTTGGAAGATGCCGATAAAGCCTTTGTAAATAAGGAGTATTTCAACTCTATAGAGCTTTACAAGAAGGCTTATGCAAGGGAAAAAACAAACCAAGGGAAAGCTTACATTATCTTCAAAACTGCAGAATCTTATCGCATGATTGGCGATGCTCAAAATGCCGAATCATGGTATACAAAAGCGATAAAAGCCAATTATACGGATCCCAAAGCCGTACTTTATCTGGCGAATGCAAAAAAAACACAAGAAAAGTATACAGAAGCATTAACAGAATACAACAACTATAAAAAACTGGTACCGGAAGATCCAAAAGGTGAAAATGGTGCTAAATCATGCGAATTGGCGCAACAATGGAAAGAGAAGCCAACCCGTTATGTTGTTGAAAATTTAAGCCTCATCAATGGTTCTGATCAGGATTTTGCACCCACTTATGTAGATAAAAAATACACGTCGTTATACTTTACATCGACACGTCCCGGTGGAAAAGGAACCGCCATTGACGAAGGTACTGGAGAATTATTCAGTGATATCTTTGAAACACAAGTGGATAAAAACGGTAAATGGAGTACGCCGGTTGCTTTACCAGAACCTGTAAATAGCAAATTTAACGAAGGTGCTGCATCAGTTAGTAGAAAAGGAGACATCATTGTTTATACACGTTGTGATGTAGAAAAGAAAAAGGTGAAATTAAACCAATTATGGTATTCCTATAAAAAAGGAAATGTTTGGAATGATCCTGTAAAGGTTGAATTTTGTGTAGATACAAACGATTTTGCTGCACCTGCTCTATCAGTAGATGGAGAAACACTCATTTTTGTTTCCGACCTACCAAATGGCCAGGGGGACAAAGATCTTTGGATGAGCAAATTTGATAAAAAAGAAAAAAAATGGGGGCCTCCTGTAAACTTAGGGAGCACCATCAATACACCTCAAAAAGAAGTATATCCGTTTTTGCATGATGATGGAACACTTTACTTCTCATCCGATGGACATCTTGGAATGGGTGGCTGGGATATCTTTAAAGCAGAGAAAAAAGGGGATGACTCCTGGGGTAATGTAACCAATATGAGATATCCGGTTAACTCTGCTGCTGATGACTTTGGAATTATCTTCGAAGGCACAAAAGAAAGAGGATACTTATCATCTAATCGTGAAGGAACAAAAGGATCTGATGATATCTGGTCGTTTGTATTACCTCCATTGTTGTACACAATTGAAGGAGATATTACCGACTGCAGATTTAAAGAAACGGTTCCTGGTGTAACGATGAAATTACTTGGTTCAGATGGGACAAATGTTGAAACAAAAACCGACTCTACAGGACACTATAAATTTGCTGAAAATGGAGCAGCCAGATATGTTAACGCTGGTACATCCTACACCATTACCGCAAATGTTACAGACGACGTAAAAACAAAACAAGCTCCAAAAGGTTTCTTATCGAGTACAGAAGTAGCCAAAGAAACGACTGTTGGTGTGGAAGAATCACGCATTTTTAAACATGATTTCTGCTTAACACCTGTTGAAAGAGATATTTATTTTGCGAACGTATTCTATGAATTAGGTAAAGCTACATTGACACAACAAGCAAAAGATTCATTGATCGGACTGGTTGACATTTTGACTGTGAACCCAAAAATCGTTATTGAGTTAAGTTCTCATACCGATTATCGTGGTAGTGATCCATTTAACTTGAAACTTTCTCAGGCACGTGCGAAATCCTGTGTGGATTTTCTAATTGAACAGGGCATTAACCCAAAACGCTTGATCCCGAAAGGTTATGGTGAAACAAGACCGGTTGAGGTAAAAGATGCAAACGGTACCGTGTTATATACACTTACACAAGCATACATTGAGAAAGAAACAAAAGGAAAAACAAAAGATGAGTACGAAGCGATCATGGCATTGAACAGACGTACCGTATTTAGCGTTGTTCGCAGGGATTTTGTGGATCCAAATGCGCCAAAAGAATCACCAAAGCCACAAGAACAATCTTCTTCTGGGAAAAAGGATGAAACAAAACCAACTGAATCAAACCAGGCGAAACCGAATGGTGGAAACAGCCAACAACAATAGGTTTTAATAATCCCAAACAATAATTAGCGAAAGCGGAAAACATCTCGTCATTGTACGAGATGTTTTTTTTATTTTTGTACCGATGAATTCAGATAATAGATATAATCTACGCGGTGTTTCCGCTTCAAAAGAAGATGTGCATGCAGCCATCTCAAAAATTGATAAAGGTCTTTTTCCAAAAGCATTTTGCAAAATTGTTCCGGATTACTTAGGTAACGACGAAAACTATTGCATCGTGATGCATGCAGATGGTGCGGGAACCAAATCATCCCTGGCCTATATGTATTGGAAAGAAACAGGCGATATAGAGGTATGGAAAGGAATTGCCCAGGATGCAATTGTGATGAATACGGATGACCTCCTGTGCGTAGGTGCATTGGATAATATCCTGCTCTCTTCAACCATAGGACGAAACAAAAATCTCATTCCTGCCGAAGTTATATCCACCCTTATTAATGGGACGGAAGAAATACTTGAACAGCTTCGTTCTTATGGTATTGGTATTTTTTCAACCGGAGGAGAAACAGCTGATGTCGGTGATTTGGTTCGTACCATTATTGTTGATTCTACTGTTGTATGTCGTATGAAACGCAGCGATGTTATTGATAATTCAAGGATTCAGGCAGGAGATGTAATTGTGGGATTAGCTTCAGACGGACAAGCGAGTTACGAAAAGGAGTATAACGGTGGAATGGGAAGCAATGGGCTGACATCGGCCAGACACGATGTGTTTGAGAAACCGTTGGCTGCCAAATTTCCTGAAAGCTTTGATGCTGCTGTACCCCGGGATCTCATTTATTCAGGACACGTAAAACTGACCGACAAAATAAAAATTCCGGCCTTCGGGAAAAAAGGAGCAACGGAGGTTACAGCCGGTAAACTGGTGCTTTCTCCAACACGAACCTATGCGCCGGTAATAAAAAAAGTAATTGATAAGTACCGTAATCAACTGCACGGAATGGTGCATTGCAGCGGTGGCGCCCAAACCAAAGTGCTACATTTTGTAGATAACCTGCATATCATTAAAGACAACCTGTTTCCTGTCCCACCTTTGTTTGATCTGATTCATAAACAAAGTAAAACAGAATGGAAGGAGATGTATAAAGTTTTCAATATGGGGCACCGCATGGAACTATATGTACCGCACGATATCGCAAAAGATATTATTCATATCTCCGAATCATTTGATATTCCTGCACGAATTGTTGGAAGGGTAGAGGAGAGTCATACAAAAAAACTCACCATCAAATCTGAGTTTGGGGTGTTTGATTATTAGACGTGAGATATTAGACCTCAGATATGAGAAACTCACGTTTCACATCTCATATCTCGTTTCTAAATAAAACTAAAAAAAAACAAATCATGAAAAAGCTTTTAACACTGGCAGCTGCGGCCTTATTCTCTCTCAGCACGTTTGTTGCAAACGCACAAACCGATAAAAAAGACGCAAAAAAAGCAGACACAAAAAAAGAAGCTGTAGCTCCAACTGATCAAAAATTAAAGAAAGATGGTACGCCCGACATGCGTTACAAAGAGAATAAAGAAGCTGCAAAGCCTGCCGGACCTTTAAAGAAGGATGGCACACCGGATAAACGGTATAAAGAGAATAAAAAGTAGATTTTACATGTGAAATATAAGATTGGAGACCGCAGATGTCTGAGTTGGAACCGGCAAAGGGATATATAACCTTTGCCGGTTTGCTTTTTATAACTTGCAAAAATTTCTTATCCCAGATCTCAAATCTCATGTCTTATATCTCAAATCTCCCATCTATTTAGTACCTTCGCAAAATTATTCATGAACTAATTAAATAAAAACGTGTTAGATAAATTAGCAGCCATAAAACGACGTTGGGAGGAAGTGGAACAAAAACTTTCAGATCCGAAAATCATCGGTGACATGAAAGAATTTAAGAAATTCAACAAAGAGTACAAGGATCTTACGGAAGTTGTAAATGCGTATCATGAATATAAAAAAGTGGTAGAGAATATCGAATTCAATAAAGGAATTCTTCTGAACGAAAAGGATGATGAGATGCGGGAGATGGCTAAGCTGGATTTGGATGAATTGGTTCCTCAAAAGGATAAAATGGAGGATGATATTCGTCAGATGCTGGTGCCAAAGGATCCGGAAGATGTGAAAGACTGTGTGCTGGAGATTCGCGCGGGAACGGGTGGAGACGAAGCAAGTATTTTTGCCGGCGACCTATTTCGAATGTATTCCCGCTTTTGCGAAACAAAAGGATTGAAGCTGGAAGTGGTCGACTCCAATGAGGGTACAATGGGCGGGTTCAAAGAGGTGATTTGCGAAGTGAAAGGTGAAAATGCCTATGGAATTTTAAAATTTGAATCGGGTGTGCATCGTGTACAACGTGTACCCAATACAGAAACACAAGGCCGTGTACATACATCAGCGGCAACGGTGATTGTAATGCCTGAGGCTGATGAGGTGGATGTAGTGATCAATCCAGCTGATCTGGAAATTCAATTTGCGCGTTCTGGTGGAGCAGGTGGGCAAAATGTAAACAAGGTGGAAACAAAAGTAATGCTGACACACAAGCCATCAGGGATTGTGATCACTTGCCAGAAAGACCGTTCTCAATTAGGAAACCGTGAATTGGCCATGCAAATGTTACGTGCTAAATTATACGAAATCGAATTGAATAAACACCTGGAAAGTGTTTCAAAACGACGTAAAACAATGGTTACAACCGGAGATCGTTCAGAAAAGATTCGTACCTATAACTATCCGCAAAACAGAATAACGGATCATCGTATTAATTTAACGGTGTATAACCTGACTGATTTTATGGGTGGCGATATACAACCCATGATCGATGCATTACAGCTGGCAGAGAATACAGAGCGATTAAAAGAAGGTGGTATAGCTGTATAAATTAAAAATACAATGACACAACAAGAATTAGTTGAGCAAATAAAAAAGAAAAAATCATTTCTGTGCGTTGGCCTGGATACAGATATTTCGAAAATCCCTGCTCACCTCCTGAAAACAGAAGATCCTTTTTTTGAATTCAATAAGCAGATTATTGATGCAACAAAGGATCTGTGTGTTTCCTATAAACCCAACATGGCATTTTATGAAACACAGGGTGTGAAAGGTTGGATTAGCCTTGAAAAAACGATCAACTACATCAATAAAACCTGCCCCGAAATTTTTACCATTGCCGACGCAAAGCGTGGAGACATTGGAAACACATCAAAAATGTACGCCCAGGCATTTTTGGAAACATTAAATTTTGATTCCATTACCGTTGCCCCATACATGGGTGAAGACAGCGTAACTCCTTTTTTGGAATATAAAAACAAGTGGGTAATTTTATTGGCACTCACCAGTAACAAAGGTGCATTGGATTTTCAAACTTCCCGCTTAACAACAACGGATGGTGGAAAAGAGAAAAAATTATTCGAACAGGTTCTGGCCACATCAAAAAAATGGGGTAGCTCCGATAACATGATGTATGTGGTAGGAGCAACACAGGCAGAAATGTTAAAGGATATCCGCAAATTAATTCCAGAACACTTTTTACTGGTACCTGGTGTCGGTGCACAAGGTGGAAGCTTACAAGACGTTGCAAAATATGGAATGAATAAACAATGTGGTTTGCTCGTTAATTCTTCCCGAGGTATTATTTATGCAAGCAGTGGAGCTGATTTTGCAGAGAAAGCCCGTCAGGAGGCAATGATCCTCCAAA
>DAORKB010000015.1:0-27409 GCA_035439365.1 Bacteroidia bacterium | reverse complement strand
CCCAGCCTTTCAAATAAAATTGATCTTCGCGTAAGTCATTTTTTAACTTGCTGATGCCATAAAAAATACCAATACCGGCAATTAAAAAATTAAAAAAACGCAACTCCAGCACATGTGCCAAACCAACTGACTTCATGATGAAAAAGTAAGCAAGCAGAGCAGCTGAGGTGATCAGCCCAATAGCAAATCCGTTTTTTTCTATTGAATTTTTTGTTTCCATGATTTCATCGTTTAATAAGGTTAACAATCCGTTTTTATACAAATTGTTTTTAAAAAATCATGCCGCTAATGTTTTTACTGCCCATTTATTCGTGTCTATTTCTTAATATTGTAGGAATCTCTAAAGAAAAACCATATGGAATTGAAACCGGAAATTGTTGAAAAAATTAAACTATTGGATGAAAAATACCAGGCAATGGGGCAAAATCTTTCCTCTTACCTGGATGGATTACTTTACGCCAATTACCTGACGTATTGGGATTATATCCATTTGGATACCTTGCTAAGTCTGCAAAATCCAAAAACAAACATCCCTGATGAAGAAATTTTTATCATGTATCATCAGATTACAGAGTTGTATTTTAAGCTTTGTTTGCATGAATATACACAATTAAAAGACAGAGATAATTTAGATATTGCCTTTTTAACTGCCCGTGTTAGTCGCATCAATCGCTATTTTGAAGCATTGATCGATTCGTTTAATATCATGGTTGATGGAATGGATCCTGCTCAGTTTTTAAAATTCCGAATGAGTTTACTTCCCGCAAGTGGTTTCCAGTCCGGGCAATACCGCATGATTGAAATTTGCTCTACAACATTTAAAAACATTGTGGCAAAAGACGTTCGCAACAATTACCCCAATGAAATAACGGATGATTTGATCGATGAAATGTATGAAAACCTTTACTGGAAAGCAGGAGCTACCGAACTGGCCAGTGGTAAAAAAACACTAACATTGGTTCAATTCGAAGAAAAATATTCGGATACATTTAAAGACCTTGCAAAAAAATACAAGCATAAAAACATTCTTTCACTTTATAAAAGTTTACCGGAAACCGATCAGCAAAACACAGATTTAAAACAAGCCTTGCGACAATTAGATATCAATGTAAATATTAATTGGCCTTTATCTCACTATAAATCCGCAGTACGATATCTTCAAAAAAATCCGGTGGACATTGCCGCAACAGGCGGTACAAACTGGCAAAAATACCTGCCTCCACGTTTTCAAAAACGAATTTTCTTTCCGGAATTATGGAGCGAAGAAGAGGTGGAAGAATGGGGTAGAAGTTGGGTAACGGATGTTACCGGAATTAAGTAAAACGACAAACTGTAGACTTTTCATCCCAATATGAGGCTTTTAAACAAAAGAATAATTGGCCCAAAAATAAATGATAAAGTTTAAACTACAAATCCTATGTATCTATGTGCCTATGTGTTTTATTAATTTTAAACATGTAGGCACATAGATACATAGGATTTGTTATTTGGTGGATATGAATTTTACCAACCCAAAATCCAGGCGAAAATCAATGGTGCAACAATGGTCGCATCTGACTCCACAATAAATTTTGGTGTATTGATATCCAATTTACCCCATGTAATTTTCTCATTGGGAACAGCTCCTGAATAGGAACCATAACTTGTTGTTGAATCAGAAATCTGACAGAAATAACTCCAGAAAGGGATATTCTCCATTTCCATATCCTGATAAAGCATTGGTACAACACAAATCGGAAAATCTCCTGCAATACCTCCTCCTATCTGGAAGAAACCAACACCTTTTCCTTCTGAATTTTTCACGTACCAATCAGCCAGCCAAGCCATATATTCAATACCTGATTTCATGGTTGACGCTTTTATTTCCTTTTTAATAACGTAGGATGCAAAAATATTTCCCATGGTTGAATCTTCCCAACCGGGTACTACCATTGGTAAATTTCGCTCGGCAGCAGCCAGCATCCAGGAATCTTTCGGATCAATTTCATAGTATTGTTTCAACTCTCCGCTAAGCAATATTTTGTACATATACTCATGCGGAAAAAAACGTTCTCCGTTCGTATCTGCATCTTTCCATATTTTGTGAATGTGTTTTTGCAATCTTCTGAATGCTTCTTCTTCCGGAATACACGTATCAGTAACACGGTTGTAATGATTTTCTAACAAATCCCATTCATCCTGTGGTGAAAGATCACGATAATGCGGAACACGTTTGTAATGGGAGTGTGCCACCAGGTTCATGATATCTTCTTCCAGGTTGGCGCCTGTACAGGAGATAATATCTACCTTTCCGGCGCGAATCATTTCAGCAAGCGATTTACCTAACTCCGCTGTACTCATAGCACCAGCAAGCGTTACCATCATTTTACCACCTTCGGTCAGATGCGTTTCATAACCTTTTGCCGCATCAACCAACGCTGCTGCATTAAAATGTTTATAATGTTTTTCGATAAAATTTGAAATAGGACCTTTGCTCATAACTTTATTTATTAAATACTGGAAATAGTTGAATTCATGATCGAAATCAGATAAATCAGATCAAGGGTGGCAAAAGTACTCAAAAAAGTAGTAGGCTTCAAAATCTAAAACCATTAATATCACGTATATCTAATTGTAATGATAAAACAAGGCTTAACGGCTTCATTTCGGATAACCTATTAAACAATTTTTTAACTTCAGTTATATGATTTACTGATTTTTTGCACAGCCATAAGCTCATATTGTAAATAAGTCTATATTTGTTTATCGGACATGCAAAAACCTATAAAAAGCTATACTGAAGAAGAACTGGTAATCCTGCTTAAAAGCAAGGATGCCCGTGCGTACAATCTGCTATATGATAATTATTCAGCTGCGTTGTTTGGAGTCATCTCAAAAGTGGTAAGTGCGGAAGAAATAGCAGAAGACATTTTACAGGATGTTTTTGTCAAAATCTGGAAGAACATTGAAAACTATGATGCTTCAAAAGGTAGATTATTTACCTGGATGCTAAATATTGCCCGCAATGCATCCATCGATTACTCCCGTTCAAAACAATCAAAAATGGATGGTAAACTTCAGGATCTGGAAAATTCCAGGTATGAAGTAAACAAACAGAATGCTTTGCAAAGCAATACCGACTTTATCGGTGTAAAAGAACAAGTTGCCAAATTAAAGGAAGATTACAGAGTATTGATTGATATGCTCTACTTTGAAGGTTATACGCAAGAAGATGCTGCGAAAGAATTGAACATTCCATTAGGAACTGTAAAAACACGTGTGAGAGCGGCCATTGTTAAATTGAGAGAAACATTTAAATAGATTTTGAATACATCAGATTATATATCATCCGGAATACTTGAAAGTTATGTACTTGACCAACTGAGCGACAAAGAGCGCGAAGAGGTAAAGCAAATGGCATTAAAATACCCCGAAATACAGGCTGAACTTATTGCTATTGAAAACACGCTTGAACAATATGCGATGGATGCAGCAAAAGAGCCACCGGCTTATCTGAAAGAAAAAATTGCTGACCAGTTACAATTTAATGGCGACCCCATTAGCATTTCCGAAACTAAAAAAAGAGTTATTTCCATCTATTGGTTTGCTGCAGCCTCAGTTGCTCTGCTATTAAGCTTAACCTACAATTATTATTTGTCAGAGGAATTAACAGATGTAAAAAATGAACTGGTAACATCTCAGGTTGATAAACAATATTTTGCCAGCCAGTTTGAAACGCAAAAAGCAGCCTATGATGATGCGCAACAACATCTGGCAATTATTGCCCAGAATGGCAATAAAACAGTTATTTTAAAAGGATTGGATATTGCTCCCAATGCGATTGCTTCAATTTATTGGAACCAGTCATCAAAGGAGGTTTATTTGAATGTGAGCGAAATTCCTGCACCCCCTGCTGATAAACAATATCAATTATGGGCCATTGTAAACGGTAAACCTGTGGATGCCGGTATATTTGAATTAACAGCCAATGTAAACACAACAGTACTTCAAAAAATGAAACCCATTGCAGATGCTCAGGCTTTTGCAATTACACTTGAGAAAAAAGGCGGAGTACAGGTACCCACCTTAAATGCCATGTACTTAGTTGGAAATGTTTAAATCCCCAATCAGGCCAACAAACACTATAAGTTTTTTTAAACCAATCTTAATTAATCGTTAATAAAACGCGCCATTTTCCTTCGTTTTTATTTTTCATTATTTTTTTCTTGCTTGCTATACTATTTTTAGTTTATTTTTGTTTTTGTCGGCTAATTTTCGTAAATTATCGGAATATTTGCGCTATTAAACTAATACAAAAACAGTTTTACAACTAGAAACGGAGGTTCATTATGAAACGCGTATTGGTAATTGATGACGATCAACTGATTTTGCAATCGATAGCTTTCAACTTAAAAGATGAAAATTATGAAATTCTTACCGCAGCCGATGGATATCATGCGTTGGAATTGGTTGACAAATCAAAGGTAGATGTGATAATATGTGATATTATGATGCCGACCATTTCGGGCTTAGGCATTCTTTCGCTCCTTAAAAATTTTTACTTGAATAATATCCCAGTTATTATTATTTCCTCCTTAAACAAAGATGATGTGGAGCCCTCTGCACTTGATATGGGTGCAAGTTATTTTATGGCTAAACCACTTGACTACGACGAGCTGACAAAAAACGTAAAAAAATTATCCAGTAAAATTATTCATTAAATAGGGAAACAAGCTTTCAATCCCTAAAAATTCTTGTTGTTTTTAAAAGTAATAAGTAAATTTAGCGCGCTTATTACTTTTAAAAACAACATAATTTTTTTATTTGAATGAAAAAAAATTTATTCCCCATCCAAAACAAAAGTATTCTTGTAGTCTCACTTATTTCTTTTTTTACGTTATCTGCTGTAGTTTCTGAAGCACAATGCTGTGCCAAGACAACTTCAACAAAGTCGTGTTCGGATAAAAAAAACGGGACAGCAACTGTTGCACCCTGTATTGCAGGTAACTATTCTTATTTATGGGATGATGCAAATGCACAAACAACTCCTGTTGCTGTAGGTTTATCACCAGGAGTTTATAATGTTACTGTTTCTACTGCTAATTTATCATGCCCATATACAGTTACTGTTACTGATTCTTCGTGTATCCCCTACAGTGTTCCAAATGTTCTTACTCCTAATGGAGACGGAATGAATGATCGCTTTGTAATTACAGGTTTGGAAAACGGAACGAAAGTTACGATCTACAACAGATGGGGTGATGTGATGTACTCTAGTAATGATTACACAAACGATTGGGAAGCAACAGGTTTAACCGAAGGGATTTATTTTTATGTCTTGAATCGTCCGAATGCAGAGGCTCGGTCAACTTCAAAAAATGACCCTACCAGGGGTTTTATTCAAATTTTAAAATAGTAGATAATCTTATTCTATTAAATAAAAAGCTTCAATTTAGGAAGCTTTTTTATTTTGTATCGGTTCCAGGAATTAATAGTGGTAAAGTTAATTATTCGCAGGTATTGTGGGCCGTGTCAGTTCGAGCGGAGTCGAAAACTGTGAGATGGCTTTAGTGGATCATCAAATTTTTAATTGTTGCACGTTCATTTAGGTTTCCTAAAATGTTTCCATTTGAATAATAAATTGAAAATTGAATCGCTAATAGAATACAATTAACCCCATTTGAATTAAAAATCCTACTAAAAAACCAGTGTAAACTTGAGCGGGGGTGTGTGCGTTTAGTTTCAAACGTGCATATCCAACAAAACCTGCAATCAATAGAATGCTGAAAAAAGAAAGTTGAATATCACTTTGTAATCGGTACGATATAGCAAGTATTGCTCCTGTGATACCACCGACACCAACCATGTGCGCACTGATTTTCCATTTCAGATTTATGAGTAATGTAATTAATATACAACCAGCGCCACCTAAAAGAATTACTTTACAAATAAGTGGAAAATGCGAAGTGTATAAAAGGTACAACAGGGCTATATAATACAGGAGTGTTGTTCCATAAGGCAACAAACGGTCTTTGGGATCTTCCATTTCCAGGCTTTTTATGCGTCCCATTTTTAAAAGAACGAAAGCATTAATAGCAGGAAAAATAAATGTGAATAGAAATGTAAGTACTACAAGAATAACTTTGATTTGCAAAGGCAGGAAAGTAGAAAGGTAATTTCGTGTGCTGAACAATAACAAATATCCATAAGTGGGCATCAACAATGGATGAAAAATCCGGGACAGGAATTTTGCAAACCAAGCTGTTCCTTCTTCTGAAACAGTAACAACATTCTGTTCTTCCATTACAACTCCTTTCTTAAACGAGCCACCGGAATATCCAATTGCTCTCTGTATTTTGCAATGGTTCTTCTGGCGATGTTGTATCCCTTTTCTTTTAGAATTTTGGTAAGCTTGTCATCCGTCAGCGGTTTCTTTTTGCTTTCTGCTGCTATACAATCTTCCAGAATTTTCTTAACTTCTCTGGTAGACACCTCTTCTCCACTATCGGTTGATAAAGACTCGCTAAAAAAGGTCTTTAATAAAAAAGTTCCAAATGGTGTTTGTACATACTTGCTATTCGCTACCCTTGAAATGGTAGAAATATCAAGTCCTACTTTTTCTGCAATGTCTTTTAAAATCATCGGTTTTAAAAGCGTTTCATCTCCTTCTAAAAAGTACTCCCGTTGATATTCCATGATTGCATTCATCGTATACAGCAATGTATAACTGCGTTGTTGAATTGCATCAATAAACCATTTCGCACCATCCAGTTTTTGTTTAATGAACATGGAAGCTTCTTTTTTGGTTTTATCTTTTGTTTTGGAGTACTCCTCCATCATTTTGGAGTAGGCTTTACTGATGCGTAATTCAGGGGCATTGCGGGAATTAAGTGTCAACTGTAGTTCTCCGGCATCATCCATTGAAATAAGAAAATCAGGGATTACTTGTTGGAAGCTTTTTTGCCCATCTGCCATGGAATTTCCCGGACGCGGGTTTAATTTTAAAATTTCATGAATCACATCTTTTAAAATTTCCTCATCTATTTCTAGTTTTTTGGAAATCTTATCGTAGTGCTTTTTTGAAAATTCGTCCATCTGCTTTTCAACTACCTCTGTCGCCAGTTGAATAATACCAATTTGTGGTTTTCTTCTTAATTGTATCAGCAAACATTCCTGTAAATCACGTGCACCAACTCCTGCGGGATCAAACTCCTGAATAACATGAAGGAGCTTTTCCATTTCTTCTTCATTTGTATTGATATTTTGAGAGAATGCAATATCATCAACAATAGAAGGGATGTCTCTTCTTAAGTAACCATCATCATCAAGGTTACCAATTAAATATAATGCAATCTGATATTCACGATCATCCAGATCTTTCATACCCAGCTGACTCTCGAGCATATCTTGAAAAGAAACGCCAACGGAAAAAGGTATCTCTTTACGTTCTTCATCCGGACTTGTATTATTTACCTTAAGCTTGTAAGATGCACCTTCATCATCATCCATATAATCACTGATGCTGAAATCGTCGCGTTGATTATCATCTTCTTCGGAAGTTTCCTCTTCAAACTCATTTTCCAAATCCGTATCTTCTTCTTCCTCATCTTCACCTTCTTCCAACGCCGGATTTAACTCCATCTCTTCTTTGATTCGTTGTTCCAACGCAATTGTTGGCAACTGCAACAATTTCATCAACTGAATTTGTTGAGGTGATAGCTTTTGTAATAGTTTTTGTGATTGTACTTGCCTTAACATACCCTTCAAAATTTAGTTGGGTTAAAATTAGGAATATTTGTGCCACACTTTCGATGAATTTATTAACGAGTAAATTTCCCTCTTAAAAGCTGGGAAACAGTTACAAACAAATCGTTTCGAAAAACAGAAAATTTTTGAATACGCTTCCTTGTGCAATAAATTCTACATAAAATTACTGCAAGAAAAACGTATTTCAAAAAATTTCACTTTAAAATTCTGCTGATTTTGGAGCTCTTGGGAATGGGATCACATCACGAATATTTGTCATTCCTGTCACAAATAAGACCAAACGTTCAAACCCTAATCCAAAGCCTGAATGTGGTGCTGTACCAAACCGGCGTGTATCCAAAAACCAATAGAGTTCTTCAACCGGAATATGTAATTCGTTCATGCGTTTTTCCAGGTAATCCAAACGTTCTTCACGTTGAGATCCACCAATGATTTCACCAATTCCCGGAAAAAGGATATCCATAGCCCCTACGGTTTTACCGTCTTCATTCAAACGCATGTAAAACGATTTGATATCTTTTGGATAATCCGTAAGGATAACTGGTTTTTTAAAATGCTTTTCAACCAGGTAACGTTCATGTTCACTTTGAAGATCGGCCCCCCAGTTTTCAATTAAATATTTGAATTTCTTCTTCTTGTTAGGCGTTGAGTTTTTTAATATTTCGATTGCTTCTGTGTATGTCAATCGTTCAAAATCGTTGTTCAGGCAGAAGTTTAGTTTTGCTAATAGATCCAGCTCTGAACGTTCATCCTGAGGTTTTGATTTTTCTTCTTCCAGCAAGCGATTTTTTAAAAATTCGAGTTCATCGGCACAATGTGTAATTGCGTAACGAATCACATATTTCAACAGATCCTCTGCTAACTGCATATTATCCTTTAAATCGGCAAATGCAACTTCCGGCTCTATCATCCAGAATTCGGCTAAGTGCCGTGTTGTATTCGAATTTTCAGCGCGGAAAGTTGGACCAAATGTATAAATCTCTCCCAGAGACATAGCGGCTAACTCCCCTTCCAACTGACCGGAAACAGTAAGATTAGTTGATTTTCCAAAGAAATCCTGTTTATAGTCTATTTCTCCATCTGGCGTTTTTGGAGGATTTTTTAGATCCAACGATGTTACACGAAACATCTCTCCTGCCCCTTCTGCATCGGATGCAGTAATAATGGGTGTATGCAAATAAACAAAACCCCGTTCGTGAAAAAACTGGTGAATAGCAAATGCCAGGTTATGTCTCACTTTAAATACAGCATTAAAGGTACTTGTACGAAAACGCAGGTGCGCAATCTCGCGCAAAAATTCGAGACTGTGTTTTTTGGGTTGCAATGGAAACTTCTCTGCGTCGCTGTCACCAAGAATTTCCAATGCTTTTACTTTTACCTCTACACTTTGTCCTTTCCCCTGAGAAGCAATTAATTCACCGGTAACGCTAACTGCTGCGCCGGTTGTAAGTCTTTTTAAAAGGGATTCATCCGTATTTTCAAAATCAACAACGGCTTGTATATTATGGATGGTAGACCCATCATTAATGGCAATAAACTGGTTGTTACGAAAGGTACGTACCCATCCTTTTACAGTTACTTCTTTTCCAAAAGTGGTCGCACTCAATAATTCTTTTACTTTACTTCTTTTCATTGATTGTAAATTTTCGACTGCAAAAAAACGAATTTTTCGGGGTATAACAATACATTTCGTTTTTTACTGGCCGAGTTATTAAAAACCTGCACTTCCTTTTCATGTAAATTTAACACGTCTTACCCTGTTATTTTTGTAATTCACCATTTCTATACTTTTGTACCAGCAAGCGTATAAATTTATTTTATTGGAAATCAGAACATTACAAACTAATTATTAAAAATTTTAAAACGGAAACGATGGAAATAAAAAATGTTTCCATAGTTTTGCACCCGAATTAAATCAATAAACACATGGAAACAAAAGACAGGGTTTTGCAGGGTGCTGAAGAACTGTTTTTTAAATATGGGATAAAGAGTGTTACAATGGATGACATTGCTAAACATTTAAGCATTTCTAAAAAAACGATCTATCAATTTTATGGTGATAAAAATGAGATTGTAGACACACTCATGCGATTGAAACTGGAAGAGGATAAAACGATTATTCAACAAATTCATTTGGAATCAGAAAATGTAATCACGGAAGTTTTTGGTTTAATGAAACACATGAGTCAGATGTTTTCCAAACTCAATCCAAATGTTTTTTATGATCTTCAAAAGTATCATCCCGAAGCCTGGAAATTGTTTAATGAATTCAAAGAAGAGTGCATGGAAACAATGGTGGAGAATGCTATAAAAAAGGGAGTAAAGGAAGGACTTGTTCGTGCTGATATCAATACAAAGATAATTGCTCGTTTGCGAATGGAAGAAATCCAACTTGGGTTTAATGCAAATGTGTTTCCACCCGACAAATACAAAATTGTAGATATACAGCTCGAGTTGCTTGATCACTTTTTACATGGCATTTGTACGCTGAAAGGACATAAACTGATTAATAAATATAAACACGTAACAGAAGAAGAATAAAATATAGAATACCACACCAACAAAAAATTAATAACAATTGAATTAAAAAATTATGAAACGATTAGTTATCATATGGGCACTGGCAGGGACATTTACCGCTTTTGCCCAAGGCGGAGCGATAGAAACTGCACCTGCAGCTTTCTCTTTGCAACAAGCGATTGATTATGCCATGCAGAATCAAAGAGATGTAAAAAATGCGCTTTTAGACGAGCAGATTGCCAAGCAAAAAGTAAAAGAAATTGCGGGAGCAGGATTACCACACATAAACAGCAGTTTGGATTTAATTGGGTTCAACATGTTGCCAACACAGGTAATTTATGGTAGTCCAGGTTCCTTGTTCGGTGGTGTGGATACACTTGGGCTTCCCCCAATGTACATTCCTTTTCAAATGGGAACAACCTATAAAATGACCGGTAGTTTGGAAGGATCGCAACTAATATTCAACGGTGAATACTTTCTGGGATTAAAAGCTTCGAAAGTATTTGTTGAACTTTCAACCAAAGCAACAGCACGTACAAAAATTGAAGTAACATCAGCCGTTACCAAAGCCTATTATACGGTGCTTATCAATGAAGAACGTGCAAAACTACTCGATGCAAACATTAGCCGTCTAAGAAAAACACTTGATGAAACGAAAGCATTTTTTGAGAATGGACTTGTTGAAAAACTGGATTATGACCGCCTTACCGTTACTTATAATAATTTACTGGTAGAGCAGGAAAAAGTAAACCGTATGCTTGGACTTGGGATCTATCTTTTAAAATTTCAAATAGGATTGGATCAAAAAGCAAATCTGACTTTAACCGATAAATTGGAAAGTCTGAAATTTGAAGCCACCCAATTAACACCTACCGAACAATTCGATTATAGTAAACGGGTTGAGTACGGTTTGTTTGATACACAACTTCATTTAGCACAATTGGATGTGAAGCGTAACAAAGTATCATTTCTACCAACCATTGCGGGTTATGGAAATGCGAGCACTGCTGCTATGCGTCAAAAGATGGATTTCTTTGATCGAAAAACACCATGGTATTACAGTGGCTTTTTTGGTGCTAAAATGACTTTACCTATTTTTAGTGGTTTTGAACGCAATGCCAAATATCAACAGGCTCATTTAAAACTTCAGCAGGCTGAAAACAATATGACTTTTATTAAGCAGTCAATTGATCTGGAGTTGGTTTCTGCAAGTGCAACATTGCAAAATGCAACCGCTGCATACGCTATTCAAAAGAAAAACATTGAGATTGCAGAAGAAGTGGTTCGTGTATCAAAAATAAAATATGATAAAGGGGTTGGTTCCAATCTGGAACTTGTAACAGCTGAAACCGCTTTAAAAGAAGCACAAACAAACTATTTCAGCGCTTTATACGATGCGCTGGTTGCAAAAATTGATTATGAAAGAGCAAATGGAAACATCATTAAATAACGCATTAACAAAACACCTACTACCTAATACAACATATACTATGAAAAAATTATTCTTACTTCCGGGGTTGATTTTGGTACTTGCTTCTTGCAATACTTCTGAAATTGATAAAAAGAAACAAGAGCTTGAAAAACTAAAAACTGAATTGTCTGAAAAACAAACACAGATCGCTGATATTGAAACAAAAATTGAGCTGCTTAAGTCAGAGATCGGACTTGTTGATTCCGTTGCACCACCGACCGTTATTTCGGTAAGCACTTTAAAGCCGGAAACATTCAAAAATTACATTGATGTACAAGGTCATGTGGATGCTGATGAGAATGTTGGTTTGAGTACTGAAATGCCGGGTACCATCAGCAAAATTAATGTTCACGTTGGTGATGCGGTAACAAAAGGGCAGGTGCTTGCAGAAACTGATGCGCGCGCTATTTTACAAAACATGGCTGACTTACAAACCAACGCAGATCTGGTAAATCAAATGTATGAAAAACAAAAAAATCTGTGGGATCAAAAAATAGGAACGGAGATCCAATACTTACAAGCGAAAACAAACAAAGAAAGTATGGAGAAAAAAATGGCTGCATTACAGGAACAACTACGCATGAGCAAAATCATTTCTCCAATTGACGGAACAGTAGATGCTGTGGATGTAAAACTTGGACAAATGATAGCCCCGGGAATGCCTGCAATACGCGTTATTAACTACTCCAATTTAAAAGTAAAAGCAGATGTATCTGAAAATTATGCATCAAAGATTCACAAAGGAAGTCCGGTAATCATTCGTTTCCCGGATACAAAAGATTCATTACTTACCACTGTAAGTTTTGTATCCCGTGCCATCAATACCGGAACCAGAGCATTTACAGTTGAGGTTGCATTAAATAGCCAAAAAGAATATCATCCAAATATGGTTGCAAAACTAAGCATCAACGATTATCAATCTGCTCAACCAATCATCACTGTTCCTGTTCGTGTTGTTTTAAAAGATGAGAACAATGCACAATTTGTTTTCATATCTGAAAAAGGTAAAGCAAAAAAACAATTGGTAAAACTTGGTAAAGAATACAATGGAAAGGCTGAAGTATTAAGCGGCCTTAAAGAAGGCGACCAGATTGTAACCTCTGGTTATGATCTGATCAATGAAGGTGACGCGGTACAAACAAAATAAAACTGCAACCGTTAAGAACGATAATTAATTTTCAAGAACAACTCCTTGTTACACAAGAAGTAAAAAATAGAAAGTATGAACTTCAAACAATTTAAACCCTCGAGTTGGGCGGTAGATAATAAAATAAGCATCTATGTGTTTACTTTTATTATCGCAATCATGGGTATATCTTCTTATAATAAGATACCCAAAGAAAGTTTCCCGGACATTGTTATCCCAACCATATATATCAATGCCATTTACCCGGGAAACTCTCCGGCAAATATTGAAAACCTGGTTACCAAACCGATTGAAAAACAATTGAAAGGGATATCTGGTGTTAAAAAAATTAATTCCACTTCCTTACAGGATGTGTCTGTTATTATGGTGGAGTTTAACACCAATGTAGATGTTGCCATCGCCAAACAGAAAGTAAAAGATGCGGTTGATAAGGCAGGAGATGATTTACCAAAAGATTTACCAACGAAGCCAAATGTTTTAGAGGTAAACTTTTCTGACTTACCCATCATGTATGTGAATCTATCCGGTAACATTGATCTTCAGAAGTTGAAAGAATACTCGGATGATTTGAAAGATAAGATAGAAGGGATGAAACAAATCTCCCGTGTAACAATGGTTGGTGATTTAGAACGTGAAATACAGATCAATGTAGACATGTATAAATTACAGGCTGCTTCACTTACCCTGGGTGATATTGACAGAGCCGTAAAAATGGAAAATCTGAACATTTCCGGCGGTTTGGTTCCTATGGATGGAATGAAACGTAACCTTACAGTACAGGGTGAATTTAAATCTGTTTCTGAAATAGGAAACATGGTGGTTACATCTCCAACCGGTGCAAAACTATACTTAAAAGATATTGCTGAGGTTGTTGATGGGAACAAGGAACAGGAAAGTTATGCGCGTCTTGCCGGAAAAAATGTAATTACATTAAACATTATTAAACGTTCGGGAGAAAACTTAATTGAAGCATCTGATAAAATCAATGCCATCATTAAGGAAATGAAAGAAACAAAACAGTTACCTAAAGAAATTAATGTAACTGTTACCGGTGATCAATCCGAGCAAACCAGAACAACTTTGCATGATTTGATCAATACGATTATTATTGGTTTTGTTCTGGTAACGTTCATCCTTATGTTTTTCATGGGTGTTACAAATGCATTGTTTGTTGCTGCATCCGTACCTTTATCTATGTTCATTGCTTTCCTTGTGATGCCAGGTTTAGGTAGTCTGTTTGGATTCAGTTATACAATGAATATGATTGTATTGTTTGCCTTTTTACTAGCGTTGGGTATTGTGGTAGATGATGCGATTGTGGTTATTGAGAATACACACCGTTTGTTTGAAAACGGTAAGAGAGATATTAAAACAGCAGCAAAAATGGCTGCCGGTGAGGTATTTGTTCCGGTACTAAGTGGTACCCTGACAACACTTGCACCATTTGTTCCTTTATTGTTCTGGGATGGCATCATTGGTAAATTTATGTTTTACCTGCCCATCACGTTGATTATTACGTTACTTGCATCCTTGTTTGTTGCTTATATTATCAATCCGGTATTTGCGATAAGTTTTATGAAACCACATACGGATGAGCATAAACGCCCCACCTGGAACAGAGGTACGGTTGTAACAACATTGATACTAGCAGCTATTGGTTTGTTTTTACATGCTGGTGGACACCCGGCACTTGCCAATCTTGTTTTGTTTATTGATGCCTTTTATTTGTTCAATAAATTTTTCTTGCATGGTATCATCGAAAAATTTCAAACAAAAACATGGCCCGCTTTCCAGGATCGTTATACCCGTTTTCTGATACGCTTCCTAAAACGTCCATGGACCGCTCTTTTAGGAACACTTGGATTGTTTGTTATAACAATTTTCATCTTTGCTGCTCGTAGTCCAAAAGTTGTATTTTTCCCTCAGGGAGATCCCAACTTTGTGTATGTGTATGTAAAACTTCCTACAGGTACTGATCCTTCCGTTACCAACCGGGTGATGTTACAGGTCGAGAAAAAAGTGGATGAAGTATTGGGTGATTCCAATAAAATTGTAAAATCCATTATTACCAATGTTACCAAGCAAACCACCGACCCTCAGGATCAGGATCAAAATGATTACCCGAACCGTGGTAAAATTGCAATTGCATTTGAAGAATATGCAAAACGTGAAGGAAAATCAACAACAGATTATTTAACACAATTGCAAAATTTGAAATGGAACATTCCGGGAGCAGAAATTACAGTATCTCCGGAACAAGCCGGTCCACCGGTTTCAAAACCAATCAATATTGAAATCACCGGTGATAAATTTGAAGAGCTTGTGTCGAATTCCATTAGATTAAAACGCTTCCTGGAAGAGAAAAAAATTAGTGGTGTTGTAGGCTTAAAATCAGATTTTGAAGATAGTAAACCTGAGATCGTTTTTGATATTGATCGCGAACGTGCTAACCGTGAAGGAATCAGTACGCTTACGATTGCATCAGAAATAAGAAGTGCTGTTTATGGAAATTATCAAACCAGCAAGTTCCGTGATGCAAATGATGAATATCCGATTCAGATACGTTATCAATATGATCAACGAAACAACATTGAAGCATTGCGAAATTTAAAAATCACCTTCCGCGATATGAACATGGGTGGTATTTTAAGAAGCATTCCACTTTCATCTTTTGCTGATGTTCATTACAGCAATACTTATGGTGGTATTAAACGTAAAATGCAAAAACGTGTAATAACTGTATCTTCAAATGTTGTTGCCGGATTCAACGAGAACGAAGTAGCAGCTAAAGTTGAAAGAGAAATGGCTCGTTACAAACCGGTAGGAAACGTAGAAGTAAAAATGACGGGGCAACAAGAAGAGCAAGCTGAAACAGGAGCCTTCCTTGGAGGTGCGATGTTGGCATCTTTAGGATTGATCTTATTGATTTTGGTAACGCAATTCAACTCTATTGGAAAACCAACCATTATTTTAACAGAGATTTTCTTTAGTATCATTGGTGTGCTTTTAGGAACAGCTATCTTTAAAATGGATATGAGTATCGTTATGACAGGTGTTGGTATCATTGCACTTGCCGGTGTGGTTGTTCGGAATGGTATCTTACTCGTTGAGTTTGCAGACATTTCACGTGCAGAAGGTATGGGATTGTGGGATGCAGTAGTAGAAGCAGGACGTACACGTTTGACTCCTGTAATTTTAACAGCTACTGCAGCTATTTTAGGTTTAATTCCATTGGCTGTAGGTTTAAATATCGATTTCGAAACCTTGTTCGCACATGGTAATCCACACATTTATTTTGGTGGCGACAGTGTAGTGTTCTGGGGACCATTATCGTGGACAATGATTTTCGGATTGTCGTTCGCTACGTTCTTAACGCTTTTACTTGTACCTGCGATGTACTTGATTGCTGAACGTTTAAAAAGGAAGTCAGTGGTTGTTCTAAAGCATTATAAACTCAACCCTGCATTTATGTATGTTCCTTTCCTTGTACTATTCGCCAGATTATCTCTGTATATACAGGGCATAAAGCTTGACTACGGTGATTTAGATAAATAAAACAACAACTTATTTTGATAAAAGAGACCCGCAATTGCGGGTCTTTTTTTAATTTTGTATGCTAATTTTGTGCACTATTAATCGTCTGTTTCATGGGAGCTGTTTTATTCTGTAGCCTTGGGCTTTTATTTTTACTCAGCATTCCAATCATCACTTCCCGTTTGGCAAAACGGTTGGGACGCAATCCTAAACTCTGGTTTGTTCTGGGTTTGTGTCTACCGGTTATTTCTACATTTATCCTCTTCTTTTTACGCGACCTTTCCGAAGAAAAAAAGCAGTAATATTACTTTAGCGTTTAGCAATGACCACAGAGGGGTCATAACTTGTTACAAAACTTATGAGATTATCAGAAATTGATTTAAGATCTTTTAACAACAATAAGGCAATAATAAGATAATACGGCGTTAACTCCACCGATAAATCTATATGGTTGACAAAGCCTTCCTTATCAGAAATTATTTTATCTTTGTTTAAATTTTAAAGTATCTAATCCATTCATGGAATTTAAAGCAGGCAAATTATTGGATCAAATCGAATTTCCAGCCGATTTGAGAAAACTAAAAGAGGAGGATCTTCCTGAAGTAAGTGCCGAACTTCGCCAGTTTATCATTGATGTAGTTTCACAAAAAGGAGGACACTTTGGTGCCAGCCTGGGTGTAGTGGAACTTACCGTTGCTTTACATTATGTATTCAATACCCCTTACGACCAACTAGTTTGGGATGTCGGGCACCAGGCTTATGGTCATAAAATTCTTACCGGACGCAGAAAAGTATTTGATACCAACCGCATATACGGTGGTATCAGCGGTTTTCCAAAACGCAAAGAAAGTGAATACGATACCTTTGGGGTAGGACATTCTTCTACTTCAATTGGTGCAGCATTAGGCATGGCTGTAGCGTCGGCTTATAAAGGCGAAGACAAACGCCAGCACATTGCAGTAATTGGTGATGGCGCTATGACAGCCGGAATGGCTTTTGAAGCACTCAATCACGCAGGTATCGCCAATTCCAATTTGTTGGTGATCCTGAATGACAATTGCATGAGCATTGACCCGAATGTGGGTGCCTTAAAAGAATATCTGATTGACATGACCACCTCACACACCTACAATAAGGTGAAAAGTGAATTGTGGAAATTACTTGGTAAAATCAGCAAATTTGGAGCAAACGCACAAGAGATTGTTTCAAAAATTGAAGTGGCTATTAAAACCTCTTTATTAACCCGCAGTAATCTGTTCGAATCGCTTAAGTTTCGCTATTTCGGTCCGGTTGATGGACACGATGTAGAACGTTTAACAAGTGTTTTAAAGGATTTAAAAGACATTCCAGGGCCAAAAATATTGCATGTTTTAACCCAAAAAGGAAAAGGCTACAAATTTTCAGAAGAAGGAAATCAAACGGTATGGCACTCTCCAGGTTTATTTAATAAAGAAACCGGAGAAATTATAAAAATTGTTCCGAAAGAACCACAACCTCCCAAATACCAGGATGTATTTGGTTATACCATTGTTGAGCTGGCCGAAAAAAATGATAAGATTATGGGTGTTACCCCGGCAATGCCAACCGGTTGCTCCTTAAACATTATGATGAAAGCTATGCCTAACCGGGCATTTGATGTTGGTATTGCAGAGCAACATGCAGTAACCTTTTCAGCCGGGATGGCCACTCAAGGTTTAATTCCTTTTTGCAACATTTACTCTTCTTTTATGCAACGTGCCTATGATCAGGTAATACACGATGTTGCCATACAAAACCTGCATGTTATCTTTTGTTTGGACAGAGGAGGACTGGCAGGTGCTGATGGCCCGACTCATCATGGTGCATACGACCTGGCTTATTTCCGTTGCATTCCAAACATGGTTGTAAGTGCACCGTTAAATGAAGAAGAACTAAGAAATTTAATGTACACCGCACAATTACCAGAAACCAATTGCCCTTTCTCGATTCGCTATCCAAGGGGCAACGGGGTGATGACGGATTGGAAAAAACCATTGCGTAAACTTGCTATTGGCAAAGGGCAACGTTTGCAAAATGGTGATGACATTGCCATTTTAACGATTGGACACATCGGAAACATTGCAATTGATGCCATTAAGAAACTAGATGCAGCGGGCAGTGGAATTAAAGTGGCACATTATGATATGCGTTTTGTTAAGCCTATTGACGAAGAACTGCTTCATGAAGTATTTACCAAACATAGCAAAGTAATTACAGTAGAAGATGGTTGTGTTATTGGCGGAATGGGAAGTGCAGTACTTGAGTTTATGGCAGATAATAATTACAGTGCCCAGGTAAAACGACTGGGAATTCCTGATCAATATATTGAACACGGTACACAACAGGAACTTTATGCAGAATGCGGTTTCGACGCAGCAGCCATTGCCAATACCGTGATTGACATGGTTGGCTTAAAGCACAACAGCATGATCGGATAGATTTTTTTTAAATTTTCCGAAACAATTTCTTTCATTGAAATATTATTATATTTGGTCATAAATCTTAATAATCTACACAGATGAATTTGAAATTTACAATCAGATACGCTTCCATTCTTTCATTTTCTTTATTCGTATTTTCTTGCAACAACTCCACTTCTACAGAAGATGATGTTGCAGGCAGTGATACCATTCAAGCTAAATTAAAAGACTCGAAAGCACAGGAAGTTTTTTACTCCATTCCATCTCCAATTGAAACTATTTCTTTGTTGAAGTCGGCTGGAGCAAAATACAATGCTGCTTATCTAAATCCGATTGAAAATGTTTCTAAATATACTTCCGTAACTTCAAAAGCATTGAATTTAGGAACGTATGGATCCGACCTTAGTTTCACAAGCATGTTTGATCAAACACAGGAATCCATGTACTACTTAAGATGTGCCAATAAACTTGCTTCCGGTTTAGGTATCAGTGGTGCATTTAATGAATCAACAACAAGTCGGTTGGAATCCAATTTACAAAACAGAGACTCTTTATTAAATATCATTTCTGACAGCTATTGGACAACCGATGCTTATCTCAAAGACAACGGACAACCTGGAGTATCTGCTCTAATTGTTGCTGGCGGATGGATTGAAGGATTATACATTGGAACTCAAATTGCCAAAACCACACAAAACAAAGAAGTGATTACCCGCATCGGTGAACAAAAATTATCGCTGGAAAATTTGATTGGGCTACTTGAAAGTTACAAAGCCGATAATGCCGGTATTGTTGCTATACTCAATAGCTTAACGGAGTTAAATGCTTTATATACCAACGTTTCTGCACCAAACAAGTCAACTGAAGCGAGTACCGACAAAAAAAACAATGTAACTACACTAGATAACGGCAGTACATTTGAATTAACTCCAGAACAGTTAAAAGCAATTTCAGATAAAGTTTCCGATATTAGAAATAAAATCATCCAGTAATTCATTTTTCGTTATTCATTTCTAACAAAAAATTGCTCAGATGAAAAAAAAATATGCGTTCACACTTGGTATAGCTTTACTTTTGTTTGCTATACCCACCACTACAAAAGCACAATGCAATGCCTTTGTTAAGAAGAAATGCATGTACAAGGTTGTACCCTTTACCAGTAACGGGCAAGTAAATACGAACACACTGGAAGCGGGGAAAACCATCTCACTTAACTTATCGTTTTATGCTGGTAAAGATTACCGCATTATTGTTTGCTCTGAAGAAATATTAGGAGATGTTACATTTAAAGTAATTGATAAATCCAAGCGCGTTGTTTTTAGCAGTGCTGAAAATAACCATCCGGATTTTTGGGATTTCAAAGCAAAATCAACACAACCACTTACAGTAGAAGTTACTTCTCCTCCATCTCAATCAACCAGCTCCGTTATACCTAGCGGATGTTTGTCCATCATTGTTGGGTTTAAATAACCTGACAGGTTTAAGGGAATAAGAAGCGCTGTAGTTCATAAATTCGTATACGTTCAACAAGAAACAAGCTGTCGGGTTTAATTTTTATATTTAGGACTGATCCCTCCAGGATCAGTCCGTTGGTTTCGTTGTATAAAAAATCCCTGCTATTCAAAATAGCAGGGATTCTTTTCGATCAACAATTTTTCTATTCCTTATTCATTCACGATTAATTTCTTTGCCACAGAATAATTGCTTGTACTAAAGTTTATAAAATAAACACCTGCGGCTAATTTCGAATTTTCTGAAATGGAATACTCATGATGTCCAGGATTTAAGTTCGCATCAACCAGTGTAGCAATCGTTTTTCCTAAAACATCCTTAACAGAAATAGTAATGCGTTCTTTGCTTTCCAAATCGAAGGCAACCACAGAATTTTCTTTCAATGGATTTGGATAAATATTTAAATTCACTTTACTCATCAGATCCTCATTAACACCCAATGCTCTGAATTTGGCAATGTATCTGTTTCAAAGCTTTCTCTGTAGTAGTCATTGCCTAAACCAGTTGAAGGATGAACAGTTACAAATTCCTTTTTTGTTGCACTTACCGCTCCAGTTGCATTTGAAACTTTTAATTCAACATTGTAACGACCCGGTGTATTATAAACTACAGTAGGTATTGAATCGGTTGATGTTGCAGGTGTTCCACCATCAAATTTCCACTCCCAACTTGTTGGATGTCCGTTCCATGATAAATCTGTAAATTTTAATGAAGCCCCCTGACATACTTCATTGGTTTGGCTGCTGCTTTTAAAATCTGCCTTTACCAATTGAGGCACAGATGTAACACCGGTTACAAGCAAATTATTAGTGGTCCATAAATTATTTCGGTCAGATACTGAACTATTCAATGCAGCATGCATGCGTGTTTTCTGCCCTTCTGTAAACATGGTATAGCAGTATGAGTATTCCATAAAATTCTGAACGTTTTCCAAAACACCTTTTGTACATACTGAATCTCCCGGACATTTATTGTTATGTCCTTTTGTTAGAGGAGTATCGGACACCAAATCATCACCACAATTTACTTCAGGAGCATTCGTGTTTCCCCAAAACGTGTTGAATGTTTAAAAAATGAGCCACCTCATGCGACAATGTATGTGATTGCAAAAGATTGGATGTTCCAATTGCACCAATATACGTATGCAGTGATAAAATACCATCCTTTGCTGCCGCCCCACCAGGATACGTTGCAAATGCTGCAAAACCGTCCCTTACATATTGCACCACCCAAATATTCATATACTTGTCTCTTGGCCATGGATTTAATTTTGCTGAATCTGTTCCGGATGTTGTTAAACGTGATTCGATACGCTCAATACCATTTGTTTGGTTTTCCATTCGGATCTAAACCTGCAAGCCTGAATTCAATTTCACAATCAGCTGCAATGGTTTTAAATGTAGGCCATGTATTAGCTGTATCTGCATTTCGTTTTCTAAAATCTTCGTTCAATGTTCGGATACCATCTTTTATTTGCTCTTCCGAAATATTCTCTATTCCATATTGATGAATAATGTGAAATACCACTGGTATAATGTATTTTGGAGGGCCATTGAATGATTTTGCTTTTGCCGATTTATATCCATTAGCAAACTCTTGTTTGTCGATTGCTTCTAACCGTGCTTGTTCTGCCAGATAATTCTCTTTGTAAGCCGGATCCGATTCCATTTGTTTCAAATGCATCTCGGTAGTTCCGCAAGGAGTTATATCTTGTGCAACAACATTCATCGAACGGAAAAATGATATGCAACAAAATACAACCAATGTTAGTTTGGTAAGTTGTTTCATGTGTGAGGATTTAGGTAGTGGTTAGTTTTTATTCGTTGTAGTCTTTTACAGATGATAATACATCCTTTATAGAACCCAAATCAGCCAGTATCTTAAAATACTTTCTTGAAATATTTTTTGGATCAGCTAATTGATCTGTTTCCTTATAATTTTTAAAATCTTCTACTCTGCTGAAATCTTCTTTTGCCGCACTTCTGATTTCCGTTTGCATTTGTGTATTCACAACCCCAGGAGCAATCGAATAAATTTTAAATCCTTTATGAATACTTTCCTGTGCATGTTGTGCCCTTACTTTTTGTTCGGCATCCACTACTCTTGAAAACATATCAATACCTGCCTTAGAAGCACAATAAACGGCCCATCCATCAATTGGATTTTTTCCTGCACCAGAACTAATATTCAATATTATTTTTTCTGTATCCGTTGTATTGTAACAAGCAATAAAAGCATTTGTTAAAACCGAAGGAGCAATTAAATTAAGTGTATACGAATTGATGATGGCCTCTGGAGTTAACTTCCCAATAGGACGAATGGCACCTAAGGCACCTGCATTATTAATCAGATAAATTTTTTTCGGATGTGAATGCAACTCGAATTTGAAATCTGCTACAGCTTTCATGTCTGTGAGATCAAGAAAAAAGTGCCTGTAATTCGGATGCTCTATCGTTTTTTCGCGGGACATTCCGATTACGTGATTAGAAGGATCTTCCAGTAAATACTCTGCGAATGCTTTTCCAATCCCTCTGCTTGTGCCTGTAATGTAGTAGTAGTTCAAATCCGTCGATTTTTGAGTAAATAAAACTATACAATTAAAACAAAAGAAGCAAGTGTTTAAACTTGCTTCCTGCTAACTGTACGTTTATGCTAATGCTTGCTTTAAATCAGCTAATAAATCGTCGACATCTTCAACACCTACGCTCAAACGCAACATGGATTCAACTACTCCTGCCTTATCACGTTCTTCTTTTGGAATAGAGGCATGTGTCATTGTTGCCGGGTGGTTAATCAGAGATTCTACTCCACCAAGTGACTCCGCAAGTGAAAACACCTTCATACTGGAAGCTATTTTAAATGCTTCTTCCTGTTTGTTTCCTTTTAATGTAATGGAAATCATACCACCAAAGTCACGCATTTGTTTTTTTGCCAATTCATGACCAGGATGGTCTGTAAAACCTGGCCAGTAAATTTTATCCACCTTTGGATGCGTTTTTAAAAACTCTGCTACTTTGCGTCCATTAAAGCAATGACGCTCCATACGTAAATGCAACGTTTTTATTCCGCGCAATACCAGGAAGCTATCCATTGGGCCTGGCGTGGCGCCACAACTGTTATGTATAAATGCCAGCTGTTGATATAACTCATCATCATTCAAGCACAAAGCCCCCATGATCACATCGCTATGTCCACCTAAATATTTGGTAACGGAATGCATGACGATATCAGCACCCAATGCCAAAGGATTTTGCAAAAACGGAGATGCGAAGGTATTATCAACCGCACAAATCAGTTTGTTTTCTTTCGCTATTTTTGAGCACGCTTCAATATCAATAATCTGCATGGTAGGATTGGTGGGAGTTTCCAACCAAATCAGTTTTGTATTTTTATTGACATATTTTTTGATGTTATTCACATCTTTCATATCAATAAAATGGAACTTGATTCCATAATTTGCAAAAACCTTTGTAAACATGCGGTAAGTACCACCATACAAATCATCCCCTGTTATTACTTCATCACCAGGACGAAGCAATTTTGCGATGGCATCAGTAGCTCCCATACCACTCGAAAAACACAATCCATGCTTTGCCCCTTCCAATGCAGCCAGGTTTTTTTCCAATGCTGAACGGGTTGGATTTTTTCCACGGGCATATGCATAGCCTTTGTGATTCCCAGGGCTTTCCTGCGTATACGTAGAGGTTTGAAAAATCGGAGTCATAATGGCTCCTGTTGTTGGATCAGGTTCAAGACCTGCATGAATTGCCTTGGTGCCGAAACCAAGATTTTTTGTATCCTTCATTGCTTTAAATTTGAGAAATCAAAGGTAATCCTATTTTACATTTTCTGTGGAAATAAACCCCGAATTTATTTTTTAGGGCCGAAATATCCATTTTCTGAATGAACCCTTATATTTGTCTTCTGCCTAAATCAGCATCAAGGCTGATTGGCAAGCGGAAATGGTACTACTTAAACATGTCAAAGGTATTCACCCTAAATTTGGGGAAGATTGCTATCTAGCTGAAAATGCAACAATTGTGGGTGATGTGATCATGGGCGATCAATGCAGTATTTGGTTCAATGCCGTTGTTAGAGGGGATGTTAATTCCATCCGCATGGGTAATAAGGTAAATGTTCAGGATGGGGCTGTGTTGCATTGTACGTATCAAAAAACCACATTAAACATCGGTAATAATGTTTCCATAGGTCACAATGCCCTTGTTCATGGATGTACCGTACACGATAATGTGCTAATTGGTATGGGCGCTATCGTTATGGATGGTTGTGAAATTGGGAGCAATACCATTATTGCTGCAGGAGCAGTCGTGCTTGAAAACACAAAGGTAGAATCGGGAGTAATTTATGCCGGTGTACCAGCCAAAAAAGTAAAAGATATAAAACCTGAATTGATTAGCGGAGAGATTAACCGCATTGCCAATAATTATGTGCTTTACAGCAGTTGGTTTAAAGAGGAGAAATAAAGAACTATTTGAAATAGTTTACCCTTCCAGCTTCTTTATGCATTTTTCTCTAATTCCCCATATTTCTTCAAAACTCATGTCTGTTGAGTTTTCAGCCATCCAGTTTTTCAAATATTTCTTATGAAGCTCAACTTTAAAAACATTAACCTGTTCTGGCTCGATTTCTCTTTCTTCGAGTATGTCATTCATCAAATTTTTAATATGTGAATTTTTTGTTGTAAAGTCAAATCGTGTATTATTAAGTTTTAAATAACAGTGTGCCTCCGGTAAATAATTCAAACCATTTTCTGTGATCGTAGTTTGTATTTTAGGCGTATTTAAATGATTCATTTTATACATACCTAAAATCAACTTTACATTTCCAATATTATTTAACTCCGCTATTTTTTTTAGAAATGAATGTTTTGAACTGCACGTTCCTTTACCTTCTTTTAGTAGAAGTGAAAAATCTTCTCTGTTTTGATTTCGACCATAAGGCAGGTTCTTTGTAAATTCAATCAAGTCGCTCCACGTACTAATTGAATGGAGCCTAACCAAATTTGTTAAGGGGTCTTCAGATTTAAGATCGATATGCCTAAGCGCAAAAATTATTTTATACCCATCTGGATCAGAAATCATTATTCCGTTTTTTGACCAATATGGATTTTTCGGTTCTTCGATTTCAATACTTTCTTTTGTTATTCTGTTTTTTATTTCAGAAATTTCAATTTCTGAATTCACGTAAAAAACTAACGCATCATCCTCATCAAATTTGTGTAGCGGTTGTTCAGTTGAAGTTGTAAATTCCAAATGCCAGTTTAGATCTTGAAACCCCAAAAAGAGCCCGTTATAATTATCATGATTTTTAAATTCACCTAATTTTTCAAGTCCTACAATCTCCGTATAAAATTTTTCGACTCTTTGCAAATCTGTTGTATGTCTTGCGTATCTAAATATCATAACACCTTAATAACATAAATTTAGATCAAAAATACAAATGTCTTTTACCAGGAGCAAATTAAAAAGACCTGATTAGACTTAGCTGTTTGCTAAAAACTAATCAGGTCTTTGACTTCCTTTATTTCTTATTCTCCCAGTTGATTAAAGTGTTTCGAACACTTCATGAAAAACCAGCTCAGATATTTTATCTCCTACAGTCGATGTAGAATAATTTTTAATCGGGTTTAAATCCTCCGTTACAAATCCGGTAGTGATCGCATCATTCACCGCACGTTGAATAAATGCACTTTCCACCGTCAAATGAAACGACAATTCAAGTAACATGGCTGCTGATAAAATTGAGGCAAATGGGTTTGCAATGTTTTTACCAGCTGCCTGCGGATATGAACCATGGATCGGTTCATACAATGCTGATTTATCACCAATAGATGCTGAAGGTAACATTCCCAAAGAGCCTGTAATAACGGATGCTTCATCGGATATAATATCACCAAACATATTCTCTGTTAAAATCACATCAAAGTCTCTTGGGTTTTGGATCAGTTTCATTGCAGCATTGTCAACAAACATACAATCCAGTTTTACTTCCGGATAATTTTTTGCATAGTTCTGTACAACTTCTCTCCACAAACGTGATGTTTCCAATACATTGGCCTTATCAACTAATGTTACTTTTTTCTTTCTTTCTTTTGCTGCTTCAAACGCCAGTTTTGTAATTCTGGTAATTTCTTCTTCGGTATAGGTACACATATCAAATGCTTTCCCCGATTTATCCCTTCCTTTCTCACCGAAATAAATCCCCCCTGTTAATTCACGATAAACAACAAAATCAACACCTGTGATCACTTCTTTTTTTAATGGTGAGCTATGAATTAAATTCTGATAGCATTTTACCGGACGAATATTGCTGTATAAATTCAATGCTTTGCGCATCGCTAACAAACCTTGCTCCGGTCTTACTTTCGCCGTTGGATCATTATCATATTTAGGATCACCAATAGCCCCAAATAAAATAGCATCTGCACTTTTGCACAGTTTTAATGTTTCTTCCGGAAAAGGATTACCTGTTTTATCAATTGCGCAAGCACCAATCAAGCCTTCTTCAAAAGTAAATTCATGATTGAATCGTTTCGCGATTGCATTCAATACTTTTATCGATTGAGATGTTACTTCAGGACCTATTCCATCTCCTGGCAAAACAGCTATTTTCTTTTTCATGCGTTTACAATTTTTAAATAGTTACTTTTCTTTTCGTAGTCAGCAATCTTATCTTTAATACTTAATAAATAATCAATGTCATCAAATCCATTGATCAGATATGTTTTTTTATGCGCATTGATTTCAAATTTTTCTTTAATCGATGTGCCTTTCAACTCTATACATTGTTCCGGCAGGTTCACTGTCAACACTGCATCTTTATTCTTTTTAATTTCTGCAAACAATTGATCCAATACTTGCTGACTTACCTGTACCGGAAGCACTCCATTGTTCAACGCATTATTTTTAAAGATATCTGCAAAGAAGCTGGAAATAACAACTCTAAAACCGTAATCAGAAATGGCCCATGCAGCATGTTCACGGCTACTACCGCAACCAAAGTTTTTTCCTGCAATTAATA
>DAORKB010000014.1:0-27719 GCA_035439365.1 Bacteroidia bacterium | reverse complement strand
TGAGGAAAATATACAAAATATTCAGAAAGTTACCGTGTTAATCATTGATTCTTACCATTTTACGATAGTCAGAAATATAAAAACAGTTCATGCTTTGTTTAAGATGAACTTTTAAACCACTCCTTAACTTAATACAACCTTTTGTCTTTAATTCGTCTTCTCATTTCTCCTGTTTTAGTTTTTTTAACATTTTGTTGAACCAGCTTGTTTTACATTCATTTTGCAATAAAATAAAGGGTTTTAAGAGTTTATAAAGCAATTTTTTAACAAATTCCATTTTCCCTGGTAGCAACACTTCTGGTAACGCACCTAAAATTAATATCTTTGCACCCTGATGAACGCCCCGCTACAGCATTCGCAAAAAATATAAATATAAACTGGCAAATTTTTTTGCTTTTATCTCTCTCTATGAAAAATCGTTATTTTATTTCTTTCTTTTTTTTAGTTTGCTTTCAAGTATTAACTTTTGCTCAACCAGGTAAACCGCCTGCGGGTAAAATGCCTTCCATTGGTCGTATTTATGGAAAAGTGATGAACGCAAAAAACAATGAAACCATTCCTTTTGTATCAGTTGCCGTATACAGGAAAGATAGTTTAATTGGTGGTAGCCTGGCAGGTGCAAATGGAGAGTTCAATGTGGATAATTTACCTTTTGGCCCCATGAAAATAAAAGTGACGTTCGTTGGTTTTAAATCACTCGAAAAAATGATTGCGATTACACCACAATCTGTCGAGCAAGATTTAGGGGACTTAAAACTGGAGGTAGAAGAGACCTTGTTAAAAAGTGTTGAAGTAGTCGGTGAAAAAAGTGCTTCTCAAATGAGTATTGATCGCAAAGTATTTAATGTAGATAAAGATCTTACTGTAAAAGGAGGAACTGCAACCGATGTTATGAAAAACATCCCGTCTGTAACAGTTGATAATGATGGGAATGTGCAACTTCGACAAAGTTCTGCAGCTATTTATGTGGATGGAAGACCAACAACACTTACGTTGGATCAAATTCCGGCTGATCAGATTGAAAGAGTTGAAGTAATCACGAACCCTTCGGTTAATTTTGAAGCAAGTACAACAGGTGGGATTATTAATATCGTTATGAAAACCAACTCAAAACCCGGGTATAACGGAGCCATAGCAGCTGGTGCCGGAACCAATGATCATTATATGACAAGCATTGCGTTAAATTTTAAACAACGTCCCATTGGTATTTCACTCAATTACAATTACAACTCTTTTCTTAATCCTGTAAAAGGATATAGCGATCGTACCTATTTAATGACTGGAGACGAGATCGGCTCTTATAATTCAAAATCCATAACAAGGTTTAAACATCAGTTTCAAGCAGGTTCTATTAATTTTGAATACAACATCAATAACCGCAATAAAATAAGTATTGGTGAAAATATGGCCTTTGGCAATTTTATCAATTATGATGTACAATCATTCGAAAACAGATCATACGATTCTCTGATTTTCTATGGCTACAGAGCATCCAATATGGAAGTCCATTTTGAAAATTATAGAACAACAGCGCGTTATCTGAAAACGTTTCCAAAACAGGGTAAACAGTTTACTATCGATGTTAATTACAATACAACGCATGCCAGAAACCCCAGTACTTTTGAGACATATAACTACGATGCAGACGGTATAACACAACCCAATAATCCGCAATTACAAAAAAATCAAGGGTACAATAAAAATGAAATGTATATGCTTTCTGCAGATTATGTAAATCCATTTAATGATACCACGAAATTGGAGTATGGTGTGCGTTCCACTTACAGACCCACTTTTCAAACACTGGACGTAAGTGAATACAATTATACAGATGCTGAATATAAAGCGAACAGCTATCTGACCGGTCATTACAAGATTGAGAATTTGGTAAATGCTGCATACATTAATTATACAACACGCTTCAAAGGAATAAATTATGCAATGGGACTTCGTTTCGAACACTCTTATTATAAAGGTATTCTATTGGACAAGAATGATTCATCTTTTATGTATCAGTACCCAACAGGCTTACACAATATAGGAAATGCCTTGTTTCCAAGTTTATACATTAGTAAAAAATTCAATGATAAGCAGGAGATGCAATTCAATGTTTCCAGAAAAATTACCCGTCCTAGCTTTTTCCAGTTGATGCCGTTTATTCAAGCAACCGATCCTAAAAATTATAACGTAGGTAATCCTGCTCTTACGCCCGAATTTATTACGTTATCCGAGTTGAATTTTAATCAGTTCTTAAAAAAGGGGAATTTATTATTCTCCTTGTTTTACCGCAATACACAAAACCCTATAACCAGTTATAGCAAAGTTTCAGAAGCTGATTCAACAATTCTGATGAATACAAACATCAATGGTAAACAAAGCCATACGGTTGGAATGGATAACACATTTAAATATACTTTGTTTAAAGGGTTTGAAGCAACCTTTAGTATGAACTTGTTTTTCACTTACATTACTGCAACTATAAATAATGTGAATGCCAGCAACGGAGGATTTAATTACAATGGTAAGCTCAATTTAAGTTATAAACTACCCAAAAGCTTTTCGTTGCAATTATCCGGCAGTTATGAATCACCGCGTGTAATTCCTCAGGGAAGAACAAAGGAATTTTATTTTGCAGATTTTGGTATCAGCAAGGAGCTTTATAAATTTATGACCATTACCGCATCTGTAAGCGATATTTTTGATAGCAAAGGACGAGGCTTTAATTTTGCAACAGATCAGTATTCGCAAAGCAGCTGGAACCGAAGAGAAAGTCGTTTTGTTCGTTTGATCGTAAGAGTTCGTTTTGGAAAAGCAGATGCAACGGTATTTAGAAGAAGACCACAAGGTGGTGAAGAGCAAGAGGGAGGATTTTTCTAGTTGTAAAAATTAATAATTCCAAGAAAAGCCCCAATTTTAGGGGCTTTTTTTATGTCAATCGAAGAAAAAAAATTATTTAAAAAACTCTCGGAAGCACAGTTTTCATATTTACAATGATTTATATCTTATAAATGTATGATTTTTATCATACGCCAAATCTCTTAGCATCTATTTCTTTACGCTTTATCATCACTATAGTTATTCGCTCAAAAATCAATTATCGAAACTGAACTCAGTCTAATTCAATTTGGTTTTTATGAAAACGTTTCCGGAAGAAACAGAACAAAGGAGGAAAATTCATTATCTGGGTTACATGGCAGCGAATCATATTGATTCAATGCTTGCTTATTGGGATAAGAATCAAATCTGCCTTTTTGCCAATAGTGCATACAAAAAATGGTTTGGTAGGTCGAGCGAAGATATGATTGGTAAAATAACGATGGAAGAACTATTAGGACCATTATATGACAAAAACTTGCCGTATATAAACTAAGTCAGTATGAAACAATTCGCTTGAGAAAGGACCAATCAAAAATCAATGTAGCCATTACTTTATCTCCAATTAAAAATAGGGTGGGAGCAGTTGTTGGCGTTTCAAAAATAGTAAGGGATATCACAAAACAAAAAGAAGAACAGGAAAAACTAAGGTTGTTTGCTATTCTTGAATCAAAAAGTAAAGAGATGGGACAATTTGCATATGTTGCTTCGCATGACCTGCGTGAACCTCTTTTGACGATTAAAAACTACGTTGAACTGTTTATCGATGATTATGGAACGACTGTTAAATCAGAGCCTAAGCGATATCTCAATTCAATTTTAAAAGCAGTGAATCGAATGGATAATCTGATACAAGCGTTGCTTGATTATTCGAGGTTAAGTAAAGTTAAGCAGTTGCAGGAAGTCGATTGTAATGAAATAATTGAGCAAGTAATGGATGATTTGAGCAGTACAATTTCCAAAACAAAAGCCGTAATCAGAACTGAGCCTCTGCCTGTTATTAAGGCTTTTCCATTAGAGTTGAAGGTTCTTTTTTTAACAAGTAAAATTAATAATGACAATCCTAAACCTGATATTATTTTTTTAGATATCAATATGCCTCGAATGAACGGTTGGGAATTTCTTAAGCAATATGAAAAATTATCCGGAGATATTAAATCACCCGTAATAATTAGGGTAACCACATCTTTAAATCCTGATGATAAAGATCAAGCACAATCTTTTTCTTGTGTGAAAGGGTTTGAAAATAAATACCTCGATTCATTGGCGGTTACGAGGATATTTAAAAAGTATTTTCCCGGATATTTGTGAAATTAAATTATAAATAGTTAAACATTTAACCGATTACCGAACACAAAAAGCATTGCTCCCAGGATAAGAAGCAGAATATGCAAAAAATTGATTTCTCTGAGCATAATCATTTGAACTGTAATCCAACCAATCAATATAACGGATTGATAGATGATAAGTCTTGTATGGTATTTAAAGCGAAAAATTGTAAAAACTGCGGCAAGCAGGCTAAGCAATCCAATAAAACTAAACAGGATTAAACCAGGTATGAAAAAATTGCGAAAGGGTGAGAATTGAAGTTTGGTAGTAGATATCTGTAAACCACCACCAGTACTGTCTGTCATAAAACTATAACCTGCCCACAACGCGTTAATTGAAATAATTAGCAAAAGCAGTATTGTCGTTATTCTGATTGTTTTCATAAGAGTAGTTAAAAAGCTTTAGGTTACGCATTAATAACAAACAACTAAGAACCATAAAAATAAACATGATATAAGCTACATCAATATTTTCCGTCACCCCTTTTTTATTCATCAAAATGGTAAGGATAGCAATAGTTATGTCCATTAGGATAAAAAAGGTTAGCATAATAGGAGCCATTAGGTAGCCAAGAGTATGTTTTCTGAAAATCAAAATTCCAATGATAAATATCCCCGGTAAAAAGATGGATAAATCAAGTACATGAACAGGGTTTGAAAATAAACCAACTTCAATTAAACTCGGAGGGACAGAATGATTGAGTATTGATGGCAAAATATCTTTAAGCCATAACGCATAAAAAAGGATGGAAATAACAAGAAAATAAATACCGATTATCCGGTTAAACCTCGTTGTTGTTGCTTTAAAATGAATATGTTTTCTTGTGCTTACCAGAAAATAGATAAATTGATAAAAGCAAAGGCCAAGTATTGCGCAATACGTAATAAAATAGTGATTAAAATGAATATCGAAACAATAGATCGTATATGTGTAAACCAGGTATAACAGGCATCCTTGCCATAATAAAATAGCATAAGGATGATTCTTGAGAATCAGAATGCTGGTAATAAATAAAAAAGGAACGATACAGAATAGATTAATGATATCTTGTCCAATTGATTGTATTTGCCAATTTAATGTTTCTTTTTTGTAAAAATCGTTATTTACTAAAGAAGGATAACTTGAAATGATAATCAATAAACAAATCAAAACACTAAATGTGAAGAGGATATATTTTAGCCTTTTATCCATATCACTTGATTCGTAATTTTAATGGGGGCTATTTTTGCTTAAAGACTCACCTTGTTTGTTTTGTTCTTCAAGTGTCCAGCTATCGGTAACCGTTGTTTCCAGCCATATTTTCCCTGATTTTCTGTAAACTTGAGCCATTAAACCGTATATGTTTTTAAAATGCATTTCAAGATCGGATACCGTCATTTTGGGTGAAATAATGATCGTATCTGTATTGCCACGCAGTCTGAACTTTTCAAGGTCTGAATTTTTTTCAGAAAAGCTGGAAGAATTCGTACTGGATGAAAACAGTTCAATTCGTAAGTAAGGAAAAATGATATTGAATTTTTCCTTAATTGTATGAATTTTATATTTGTCTGATACTGTTATAGAAGCGGTGTCGTTCATGTTCATTGGATTATTTCCCCTTATAAAATAGAAAAATTCATTATAGTTATTTATAGAGATATGCGAATAAATGATCAAAGGAAATTATGTTCCAGGAATCGGGAATTATTAATAGAAAAAGTAGTAGAACCAGTCTTGGAAATACGAAACGCATATCCCACATGGGTTTACTGATTCCAAAAGCTATGGAAGCTAACAAAATATCAAGACCGAGCAGGTATAGTGTGTATTGGTGGAACGCGCCTAGTATAAGTAGCAAGCCACCAATGAATTCGACATAAGAAGTAAACCAGGCACCTGCAATGGTGAAGATTTTTGGGATGCCTTTATTGGCAAATTCATCACTGTAAGCAGATATGATGTTTTTTATTTTTACATTAAATATTGCATCATAACCTTGAAAGAAGAATAGGAACCCTAGAAATATTCTGGCGATAAATGCTGCAATTTGTTGATTATCCATGATGCTTCTGTTTTGTTATTTACACAACAAAAATAGAAACAGGATACAGTTTATTTAATGAGTGCTATCACAAATGAATATGACTTATGTCATAAGTCTGAATTTGCAGTTAGTTTTTTAAACAAGCCAGCTTATCATAATTAAGTATTGTAATCGAGCCGCCGCTTACTTCAATATATTTTTCATCTTTAAAATCACCAAGTGTTCGTATAACGGTTTCTGTAGCGGTCCCTACCAAATTGGCCAGGTCCTCCCTTGAAACATTCATGCTGAATCTTTCATCATCCTGTTTTTTGTAAGTATCTGAAAGTTTCACAAGGGCTTCTGCTACTCTTTTTCTTACAGAGTTGTATGCGAGTTTTACAAGTTGTTTCTCATTCTCGCGGATATTGTTGGAAAGGATTTCTATAAATTTTTTTGATACTTCTGCATTTTTATAAAGAAGCGCGAAAAAATCTTCCTTTGGGATCATGTAAATTTCTGATTCTTCTAAGGCACTGGCAGAATTTGTATATTGTTCATCTTGCAAAAGAGACAAGTAGCCAAAAAAATCTCCTTCTTTATATAGATCCGTGATCAATTCTTTTCCAAGCTCGTTTGAATAGTAACTTTTTACTTTACCTTTATTTATAAAATAAATCCCTTTGGGATAGTTTCCCTCTTTATAGATATCATCCTTTTTTTTGTAAATCCTTACGTCTTTTTGTTGTGATAATTTTTTTAAAGATTCAATTCCTCGGGCTTCAGACAGAAAGTTCTCTATTCCATCCATATCCTTCTTGAACTCTTTTTTAAGAAGATCCGTTTTTTTTAATCTGCTTTCAATAGCATTTAAAAGCTCAACATCATCAAATGGTTTGGTAATATAATCATCGGCTCCCATTTCCATACCTTTTCTAAAATCAGTTCGCTCAGCTTTGGCAGTTAGAAAAATGAATGGAATACAGGCTGTCTCTTCATTTTTAGATAACAAATGTAAAGCTCCATGGCCATCCAGAACTGGCATCATAATATCACATATAATTAAGTCGGGTTTTTCTTGCCGTGCCAGTTCAACACCCTCTTTTCCGTTTACAGCGGTAATGACTTTATATTTAGCAAGCGATAGAATTTCAGCTGTGTTTTCTCTAACGTCTGGATTGTCTTCAATTAACAAAATCTTTTTCATAGTTATTGGGGAATAGTGATGGTAAATGTTGTTCCTTTGTTTTCTTCACTTTCGAAATTAATGGAAGCCTTCATTAATTCAGCATACTTTGCAACGATATTTAATCCCAACCCTGTTCCTTGTATGTGTGTTGCATTGTGTGCCCTGAAAAAACGCTCAAATAGGTGTTTTTGATCCTCCTTTGAAATTCCAATCCCGTTATCTTTTACCAATATTTTAACCTCTGTGTTTGTTACCAGTGTTATAATTTCAATCTGACCCTGCTCTGGTGAAAACTTAATGGCATTTGATAATAAATTGAACAGAATATTTTTTAATAGCTTTTTGTCAATATTCGCAGTATCATTTCCTGAATAAGTATGGATAATCACCTGGCCCTTTTTCGTTACCGATTGCATTTCTGATATTATCTCAGGAATGAATTCTTTCAGGTTTATTATTTCGGGTACATATTCAACCCTTCCTTCTTCCAGTTTACTCACCGATAGGAAATCATTTAAAATATCAGTAAGGTTATTAATGGACGCTTTTATTTTTCCTACGTGTTTTGATTGATTCTCACTATCATTTTGTTCACTATATTTTGTTACCAAAGAAAGTGATGACATCATCGTGGTAAGTGGTGTTCTGAATTCGTGGGAAGCCATAGACACAAATCGGGATTTAAGCTCATTTAATTCACGCTCTTTATTCAATGCTTTGTGAAGTTCCTTTTTTGTTTTTTCCAATTCTTCTATCGCCTCCTCCAGAATTAGGGTCCTGTTTTTGACCTGTTTTTCGAGTTCATCAGAATAATTTTTCAATTTTTCTTCCGAGTTTTTCCTTACAGTAACGTCAACTATAAATGCAATGACAAATCTTCCTTCTTTATTGGCATAAGGACTTAAACTGATTTCAACAGGAAACTCGGTTCCGTTTTTTTTTAAGCCATACAGTTCCATTCCTTCACCCATTGATCGGGCATGTGGATTATGACTGAACCGGTCTCTATGGTGAACGTGCCTTTCAGATAAACGCGACGGAATCAAAATTTCAATTTTTTTACCTATCAATTCACCCAAATTATATCCGAAAAGCTTTTCTGCACTAGGGTTTATCTTGGTTATTGTCCCCTTATCATCCGTTACCAGAATTCCTTCTGTCGCATATAGAAAGAGTGCATCAATACCTTCTTTACTTTCCATATCATTTTTTGAATTGGTGTGCATCGCAAATTTAGAAATTTTAGTCTACCCCAAAGCTAAAACAGGATATTTATTAAAAATATGATAAAAATCATATCCAGCCTATGTTTTAGGTTAATGGAGGGCTGCAAACAGGAATAATACTGATGAGGGTCATGTGTTACACTGATTGGGCTCATTCGTTTAGGCACCAATCTGTCACATCTTTGTATATAACTTTAAAACCTAATCCATGGAAATATTTATACATGATAGCTATAAGCTTAGCGAAATTCAGGAAGTATTTAGTGAGCATTTTCCTTATCTGAAATTGGAGTTTTTTAATGTAGATCCAACAAAAGATAAGATATTCTCAAAAGAAAACCTGATTACCCAAACAAATAAAACACTTGCAGAATTAAGGCATGTACACCGAAAAGGACATTTGAGTATTAATGGACATCAAAAAGTCAGCACACTTGAATCGCATTTTGCTAACGATTTTGGAATTTATACGCAGGTTTTTAGAAAATCCGGAGATACTTGGTTACAAACTACATCAACGGATGAATGGACACTTTCCCAACAAAATAATATGGCCAAAGAAATGGAAGCCAGTTTATCGGAAAAAAATGAAACAGATAATAAACTGGTATCCTGACGTACGTCAAAAATCAAGATCATTAGCGATAGTTTAAAGGAAAACAGTTTTAAATGATGTATACAAATTACGAGAAAGGATCTATTAAAAAATCGGCCTACTGTTATCACTGTGGAGACAAGTGTTCATTTTCAAATGTAAGATTCGATAATAAGAATTTTTGTTGCGAGGGGTGTAAATTAGTATATGAGTTATTACAGAATAACAACTTATGTACATACTATAACCTAAATAATGCCCCTGGTATTTCCCAGTTAAACACGATATCTTCCAGGTACAATTATCTGGATAATGATATTGTTTCCAGTAAACTGATTCGTTTTACGGATGGCAATACTGTCCATGTTACATTTAATATTCCTGGAATGCATTGCAGTTCATGCATTTGGCTACTAGAAAATTTACATCGCCTGGATAAGGGAATTATTAAGTCATCGGTAAATTTCTTAAAAAAGGAAGTTACGGTGGTTTTTAATTGCCAATTGATAAAGCTGTCTGAAGTTGCTGGTTTTTTGGCCCACATTGGTTATGAACCAGCGATAACGTTAAATGACCTGGAGCATAAATCAGAAAAAAAAACGAACCGGAAACAGGTAATTAAAATCGGGCTTGCTGGTTTTTGTTTTGGAAACATCATGATGCTTAGTTTTCCCGAGTACTTTTCACTTGGTAATTTTTTTGAGCAACAACACTTAAGCTACCTCTTTGGATATTTGAATATGATACTTTCTATTCCTGTGTTTTTCTATTGTGCCAGTGATTTCTTTATTGCTGCCTGGAAAAGTATCAGGTATCGTTATCTGAATATTGATGCACCAATAGCGTTAGCAATTTTAGTTACATTTCTTCGAAGCATGTATGAAATCATCTCTCATACCGGTGCTGGTTACCTGGATTCCATGTCCGGGATTGTTTTTTTTATGCTGATTGGAAGGTATTTTCAAAACATGACATATGATGCACTTTCTTTTGAACGTGACTATAAATCATATTTTCCAATTGGTGTATTGGTTAAACACAAGGATGGAAAAGAAGCAAACCTTCCAGTGACAGAATTAAAAAAAAACGACAGGATTATCGTTCATCACAATGAGTTAATTCCATCCGATTCAATATTGATTAGCAAACGAACACATGTTGATTACAGTTTCATTACCGGTGAATTAGCTCCAGTTGTAAAACAGGCAGGTGATCTTATTTACGCCGGAGGGAGACAAATTGGTGGTGCTGTGGAATTAGAAGTAGTTCAACCAACCTCACAAAGCTATCTGACGCAATTATGGAATAAAAAAACATCCGGAAAGGAGAGCATATCAAACTCAACAATTACCGATAAGATTAATAAATATTTTACAATCTGTGTATTGAGTATAGCCTTTCTCGCCGCTTTATATTGGTCATTTACAAGCATTGGCAAAGCTCTTAATGCAATGACTGCTGTATTGATTGTTGCCTGCCCATGTGGTTTACTGCTTACGACAACTTTCGCTCATGGAAATGTGATGCGTATTTTAGGGAGGAACAAATTGTATCTGAAAAATGCTACGGTTATTGATAAATTAATAAAAACCGATACTGTTATATTTGATAAAACCGGTACCATTACCAATGGATCTGAAATATCATTTATTGGTAAGGTGTTAACTGATACTGAATTAAAAGCTGCAGTTTCACTTGCTTCTCATTCATCACATCCTTTGAGTAGAAAGATTTATGCACAGTATAATAAAGGTGATTTTTTTAGTTTAGAAGATTTTGAAGAGATACCAGGAAGTGGTATTAAAGCACAGCTAAATGGAAAAAATATCCGGTTAGGCTCAAAATCATTTGTTACCGCATCGAATTCAGATATAAATGCTGATTCATCCAAGGTATTTTTCTCTATAAACAATGAAATTATTGGTTTCTTTAAATTTGTTAATCTTTACCGGGAGGGGTTACCCGAACTTATTTCCAAATTATCGAAAACATATAATATTAGTCTTCTTTCTGGTGATAATGATTCGGAAAAAGAAACCGTACGAACTATCTTTGGAAAGAATGCGACATTACTTTTTAATCAAAAACCCGAGCAAAAGATGCATTTTATAAGTGCCTTACAAAATAATGGGCATAAAGTAATGATGATTGGAGATGGATTAAATGATGCTGGTGCTTTGAACAAAAGTGATGTGGGCATTGCTGTATCTGATGATACCAATAGCTTTTCTCCTGCATGTGATGCTATTTTGGATGGAGCCGTTATTTCAAAAATACCTGAATTTATTGATCTTGCAAGAAATTCAAAGAAAGTGATTGCCGGTACATTTGCAATTTCACTTATTTATAATATCATTGGTTTATCATTTGCTGTTCAGGGAACATTGGCGCCAGTAATAGCAGCTATTCTGATGCCTATTAGCTCCATTTCAATTGTATTGTTGGCTACATTTTCCACTTCACTAGCTGCAAAAATAAAAGGTTTATGAAATTAATTTCAGTTTGTACTGAAAAACTACAGCCATGTTTTGCGCTTTGTATTTAGCTAAATCCGCAATGTCCCCAACAAAATTTTCATCAACTGTTTCTAAGAAAAGTTGTAACCATTTTTCAAAGTGAGTCTTGTCTATGTTTAATTTCGTATGAGGTAAAAAAGCGTTCCCCATGTACGCATTGGTCCCGATAAGTTGCATTCCCCAGAATTTGTACATTTTTTCCAGGTGATTTTGCCAGTCTATGTTGGCTTCTCTATTAAAAACAGGGGATAAATGAGGATCAGCATTGACTTTTTCATAAAATATGTTCACCAATTTTTTTATATCCTGCGCATCAGCAATTACTTGTTTCATAATGTATTCAATTAAATTTTCTCAAAATTATGAGTTGAATATCTTATAGAACCTGATAAAAATCATATGTTGGCCTGATGTCCCTCACGATATATTACGTGTATGTATTCTAGTTTTGTGCGTAGAAGAATACACAAAAATGAGCACATTATATATTCTAATAGGCGTAAGTATTATGGTTGCAGCAGGTTTTTTATTCGCTTTTTTATGGGCAATGAGAAAGGGGCAATATGATGATGATTACACACCTTCTGTAAGAATGCTTTTCGATGATGAATTAAAAGAACAACATAAATCAACCAATAAATAATCAGTAGAATGGAATTAGAAAAATTTTCCTACGACAACAAAATAGTAAAACAATTTGCCTATGCGACAATTGTTTGGGGATTGATCGGTATGACCGTCGGTTTGTGGATAGCATTACAACTTGTTTTCCCTGTACTAAATTTTAACACCAGTTTTACAACTTTTGGCAGAATGAGACCATTGCACACAAATGCTGTTATTTTCGCTTTTGTGGGTAATGGAATTTTTATGGGGGTCTATTATTCATTGCAACGTTTATGTAAAGCAAGAATGTTCAGCGACATGTTGAGCAAGATCCATTTCTGGGGATGGCAGCTCATTATTGTTGCAGCAGTACTTACATTACCTTTTGGATATACAACCGGAAAGGAATATGCCGAGTTGGAGTGGCCAATTGATATTGCGATCACACTTATTTGGGTTGTGTTTGGATGGAACATGTTTGGAACAATTATCAAAAGAAGAGAAAGGCATTTATATGTTGCAATTTGGTTTTACATTGCCACTTTTGTTACAGTGGCTGTTCTTCACATTGTAAACTCAATAGAGATTCCTGTGTCATTTCTCAAAAGTTATTCATGGTATGCCGGGGTTCAGGATGCATTGGTACAATGGTGGTACGGACACAACGCTGTTGCATTTTTCCTCACTACACCGTATCTGGGTTTGATGTATTATTTCATCCCCAAAGCAGCTAACCGTCCGGTTTATTCATATCGCTTATCGATCATTCACTTTTGGGCCCTGATATTCTTATACATCTGGGCCGGGCCTCACCACTTGTTGTATACAGCCCTTCCGGATTGGGCACAATCGCTAGGTGTTGTGTTTTCAGTTATGCTGATAGCTCCATCCTGGGGTGGAATGATCAATGGGTTGCTTACGCTCAGAGGTGCATGGGATAAAGTACGTGAAGATGTGGTTTTGAAATTTTTAGTGGTTGCAATCACAGCTTATGGAATGGCCACTTTCGAAGGACCAATGCTTTCTTTGAAAAATGTTAATGCTATCGGACATTTCACCGATTGGATCATTGCACACGTACATGTAGGAGCATTAGGTTGGAACGGCTTTTTAACCTTCGGTATTTTATACTGGATCATTCCAAAAATGTTTAAAACAGAGTTGTATTCTAAAAAGCTTGCAAACTGGCACTTCTGGATTGGTACACTTGGTATTTTATTTTATGCAATTCCGATGTATTGGGCGGGGTTTATGCAAAGCCTGATGTGGAAAGAGTTTACAGAAGAAGGATTGCTTAAATATCCAAATTTTCTGGAAACTGTAATTCAAATAAAACCAATGTATGCAGCCCGTTCCTTAGGTGGTGCACTTTATCTCGTTGGTGTTATAATGATGACTTACAACCTGATTAAAACAATACGTGTAGGATCATTCGTTGCAAATGAAGAAGCCGAAGCATCATCATTGCCAAAAGTTTATGTGGTGCATGAAAAAGAACACTGGCACCGTTGGATTGAACGCAAACCGGTTCAATTGATGATAGGTAGTCTTATCGTTATCCTGATTGGCGGTATGATAGAAATGATTCCTACTTTCCTAGTCAAATCGAATGTGCCAACAATATCCAATGTTAAACCATACACTCCGCTTGAATTACAGGGAAGAGATATTTACATTCGGGAAGGATGTTATACTTGCCATTCTCAAATGGTTCGCCCATTCCGTTCAGAAACTGCGAGATATGGAGAGTATTCGAAAGCCGGCGAATTTGTTTACGACCATCCGTTTCAATGGGGATCGAAACGTACAGGTCCCGATTTGCACCGGCTAGGTGGAAAGTATCCCGACTCCTGGCACTACAATCATATGCTGGATCCAACAAGCATGTCACCTGGTTCAATCATGCCCTCTTATCCCTGGCTATTGGATGATGATCTCGATACAACAAGTACGGCTCCTAAAATAAGAGCCATGATATCAATGGGGGTTCCTTATCCTGAAGGATTTGATAAGATAGCAAATAAAAATCTTTCTGCTCAATCGGATAGCATCGCCGCATCTCTAAAAAAAGATGGAATAGAAACACTCTCAAATAAAGAGATTGTTGCACTGATTGCATACCTGCAACGATTAGGAACGGACATTAAAACTGTAAAGAAATAATGTTATAAATAAAGAAAATAGGAATCAATTAATATAATCGAATAAAATGAAATTTATTAACTATTTAAAATCCATTGCTGGAGTTGAAATTTATCCGCTCATCTCACTTTTTATTTTTCTGCTTTTTTTTATTGCATTAACTGTATATGCACTAAGAGCCGATAAGACGCATATAACTGAACTAAAAAATATTCCATTGGATAAAGAAAATTAATAATCATAAAACTAGTTGATATGGAGTTCATGCTAATAAAATACAGGAGAGAAATCTTAAGCAGAAAAATAATGAGATTGATCATTGCTTTGGTATTCATATGTAATCCGGTTTTTGCCGAAGGAGAAGTACATCCTTCAAAGACAGTTTCTGTCCTTTTTAATCCACTGTTTATTGCTTTATTAATCATCGTCATTCTTTTATTAATAGCGATAATTGTTTTTGCGGATGTGGTAAAAGCTGCTGCTTACAATCATGTTCAGAATGATAAAAAGAAAAAAGGGATACCCCCATTTCTAAAATCCATACTGATTGTTGTTGGAATGAGTTTTACTGCGAATTCTTTATTTGCACAAACTTCGGAAACTTCCGGCCACTACACAAGCAATATGTATTATGGGTTGGACAGTACCACATTTTATATCATGATTGCTGTTATTATTTTGGAAATTATGATTATATGGTTTCTTTACCGTATTTCTATGCAATTGCTTGGTGTTAAAGAGAGACGTGAGCAGCAGGAAGTTGAAAGGGCCAAACAAAAAATGGTTCAACCTTCTTTTGTTGAAAAATTGAATGACTCCGTTTCAGTAGAAAAAGAAGAAGATATAATGCTTGATCACAACTATGATGGTATTAAAGAATTGGACAACAATCTTCCTCCCTGGTGGAAATATGGTTTTTATTTAACAATTGTATTTTCAGTATTTTATCTTATTCACTTTCATGTCATCAATACAGGAAAATTGCAAAATGCAGAATATGAAGATCAGCTGGCAGAAGCGAAAATCCAGCAGGAAGAATACAAGAAAAAAGCAGCAAATCTTATTGATGAAAACAACGCTACGCTATTAACCGATGCCGCTTCTCTTGTATCAGGTAAGGCAATCTTTATGGATAACTGCGCTGCATGTCATGGAAGAGCCGGAGAAGGTGGAGTAGGACCCAATTTAACAGATGATTATTGGATACACAATGGCGGTATTAAAGACATTTTTAAAACTATAAAATACGGTTGGCCGGAAAAAGGAATGAAGTCATGGCAACAAGATTTAGGAGCCAAACAAATTCATGAAATCGCAAGCTACATTATATCATTAAAAGGAACTAACCCTGCAAATGCAAAGGAAAAACAAGGAGAACTTTACAAAGAAACGACTGTAACAGATTCGACAAATACAGTTAAGCCAGACAGCATTCAATTGGTTAAGGAGAAATAGAAAATGATAAAGTCAGCAACATCAGGAAGAGATCAGAGTTTTAGAGACAGCATTGCTACTGTTAATAAAGAAGGGAAACGGAATTGGATTTATGCACAGCGCCCGAAGGGACGTTTTTATAATGCAAGAACAATTATCAGCTTGTTTTATTTACTCCTATTTTTTTCGCTTCCATTTTTACGTGTAAATGGAGATCCATTTTTTTTGTTTAACATTTTGGAAAGGCGTTTTATCTTGTTTGGAGTAACATTCTGGCCACAAGACTTTTTTATATTTGGCATTGGAATGCTGGTGTTTATCCTTTTTATTGTTTTGTTTACTGTCGTATTTGGGCGGTTTTTTTGCGGTTGGGCCTGTCCGCAAACTGTTTTTATGGAAATGGTTTTTCGCAAAATTGAATATTTAGTGGAAGGAGATGCAAGCCATCAGCGAAAATTAGATCAAATGCCTTTTAACCAGGAAAAGATTTTTAAAAGAGGCACGAAACACCTGATTTTTTTTATGATGGCTTTTATTATTGCTAATACCTTTCTGGCTTATATAATTGGCACAGAGGACCTTTTTAGAATAATAAGCGAACCTTTGACACAACATGTTGGTGGGTTTATTTCCCTCATTGTTTTCACCATTATTTTTTATGCTGTATATGCCTGGTTCAGAGAGCAGGTTTGCTTGATCGTTTGTCCTTACGGACGTTTACAAGGTGTGATGACGGATAAAAATACAATTCTTGTTATGTATGATTATTTGAGAGGAGAGCCACGTGGAAAATTTAAGAAAAAACAAATAGCAGATAAAGGTGATTGCATCGATTGTATGCAATGTGTTAAAGTGTGCCCTACTGGTATTGATATTAGAAACGGTATACAGCTCGAGTGTACAAATTGCACAGCATGCATGGACGCCTGTGATTTTATGATGGATAAGGTCGGGTCTCAAAAGGGGTTGATCCGTTATGCATCAGAAAATGGTATCGCTCAAAAAGAAAAATTGAAAATAACTCCCAGAATCATTGCATATTCTTGTGTATTAGTTGCTCTAATTGGTTTTTTGGTTGTTTTGCTTGCAACCCGTAAAGATATTGATACGACAATTTTGAGAACACCTGGAATGTTATATCAAAAGCAGGAGAATAACATGATCAGCAATTTGTATAATATCCGGCTAATTAACAAAACACGTAAGAATATACCGGTTACCTTGAAATTAAAATCGAATCAGGGGTCTATAAAAATGATTGGTAAAAATCTTGTTCTTCAAAAAGAATCTAAAACGGAAAGTGAATTCTTTATTTTTTTTCCTACTGAATTTATAAAAGACCGGAAAACGATTTTGTTTGTCGATGTTTTTTCAGGAGATAAAAAATTGCAAACTGTAAAGACCACATTTCTAGGGCCAATAACTTTAAAAAAACAATAAAATGAGCTTTAATTGGGGAGTAAAAATAACCGTGTTGTATCTTGGCTTTGTTAGCCTTATAGTGGTTATGGTAAGCATGGCGATGCATCAAAAAATTGATTTGGTTTCTAAAGATTATTATGAACAGGAGTTGAATTTCCAGGAGAAGATCAATAAGAGTAACCGGGCCAATGAGCTCAAAGAACCACTGACCTGGGATGTAAAGCAAGGATCACTTCATTTAAAATTCCCTCAGCAATTCCAGGGTCAAAAAATCAATGGAACGATATTTTTTTTCAGGCCCTCTGATGCTGCTCTGGATAAAATAATTCCATTAGCTGCTGATACACTTTTGTTGAACATTCCAACCTCGCAACTGAAAAAGGGATTGTATAAAATGCAGATCAATTGGAAAGCAGCTGAAGAAGAATATTATAACGAGGGAATTATACAAATCAACTAAAATTAAATGAAATGTTTTTACTTGCTGCAATATCATTGGGTTTTTTAGGAAGTTTTCATTGTATAGGTATGTGTGGCCCTATTGCGTTAACTATTCCTGTAAAGAGGAATTCAGTTTTTGCTGTTATTTCGGGTAGCCTGGTTTATAATTTCGGACGTGTACTAACGTATGCTAGTATGGGTTTATTATTTGGTTTATTGGGGAAAGGATTTGCTTTAGCGGGTTGGCAAAACATTTTATCAATTGTATTGGGTGTAACTATTTTACTGCTTTTATTTATTCCCGATTTTTCTTTAAGTCCAGTTAGCAACAGAGCTTTTATGCGTATGCTTGAAAAGGTGAAGTCTAAAATACGTATGCTCTTTGGTATTCATACAACCCGCTCTTTAGTATTTATCGGATTACTGAATGGATTGCTTCCTTGTGGTTTGGTTTATCTTGGTATTGTAGGTTCCATTTCCACTGGTGATGCCTTTAAAGGCGCATTATTTATGATGGCTTTTGGTTTAGGTACATTACCGGCAATGCTTACAATAACAGTAGTGAGAGACTATATAAGTGTAAGGTTCCGTGAGCATGTTCGTAAAGTTATACCCATATTTGTTGGAGTAATGGCTGTAATGCTTATTCTTAGAGGGATGAATCTTGGAATTCCTTATATCAGTCCTTCCGTTAAAACATCTGGAACGGAAATACCCCACCATGAATGCTGTAAGAAAATTTCGAATAATTAATATAGTACAATATGCAGATTAGAGTGACAAAAGAATTTCGTTTTGAGATGGCACACGCGCTGCTTGGATATGATGGCCCTTGCAAAAACATTCATGGCCACTCTTATCAACTTGCTGTTACGTTGAAAGGAAAACCAATCAATAACGAGTTAGATTCGAAAAATGGGATGGTTGTAGATTTTGCAGATATAAAAAAATTGGTCACTGCCCAAATCATTCAACCCTTTGATCATGCTCTGGTTCTTAATAAAGAAACATCTGTTCAATTGAAATCGGAATTACAGGAGCATAAACTTTTAATGGTAGCGTTCCAACCTACTTGTGAGAATATGTTGATCCATTTTGTTGAAAAAATTAAAAATGCATTGCCGCCTGAATTAACCCTGCATCATTTGTTTCTTCGTGAAACCAGTACCTCTTTTGCTGAGTGGTATGCAGAAGACAATGTAAATGCATGAAAAGGCTGATAGGAAAATACAATGTTGCAGCACCACGTTATACGAGCTATCCAACGGTTCCCTATTGGGAGAGTGTTGCGCCAGCACAACAGCAATGGAAAGAGCTGGTTAAAAGTACGTTTAATCAAACAAACGACAAAGAAGGTATCAGCCTTTATATTCATCTGCCTTTCTGTGAAAGCCTTTGTACGTATTGTGGATGTAACACCCGAATCACTGTTAATCATAATGTTGAAGTACCGTATGTGAAAGCTTTGCTTAATGAATGGTCACTTTATCTTGGTTTATTTGAGGTTGCGCCACGCATTAAAGAAATTCATTTAGGTGGTGGTACTCCAACCTTTTTTAAACCCGAAAATCTGGTTCAATTGATAAAAACTATTTTATCAACTTCCATTTTATGTTCTGATGCGGAATTAAGTTTTGAAGCACATCCCAATAATACAACGGATAAACATTTGCAACTTCTTTATGAGTTGGGTTTCCGGCGTATTAGTTTGGGCATACAGGATTTTGATGAACGGGTACAACACATCATTAACCGTATTCAAAGTTACGAATCTGTGATGCATGTTACAGAACAGGCAAGAAAAATAGGATATACTTCGGTAAATTATGATCTCATTTACGGTTTACCTTTACAAACGCAAGAAAGCATCCATCAAACAATAGAAAAGGTGATTGAACTGGCACCAGACCGTATTGCTTTTTATAGCTATGCACATGTGCCATGGATAAAACCAGGGCAACGTAAATTTACAGAAGCAGATTTACCGGAAGGGCAAGCTAAGAGGATATTGTATGAGATTGGAAGAGCAGAATTTGAAAAGGCAGGATACATGGAAATTGGTATGGACCATTTTGCCTTACCGAATGATAAATTACTTTGGGCAGAAAAAGCAAAACAGCTACATCGTAATTTTATGGGATATACTACTTCTCATACTGAACTAATGGTTGGTCTGGGTGTATCCTCTATTAGTGATACATGGCACGGTTTTGCACAAAATGAAAAGAAAGTAGAGGATTATTACGAGCGTATTAAAAATGGCGATTTTCCTATTTTTAAAGGTCACGTGCTTACTCAGGAAGATTTAATTATACGTAAACACATCTTAAATCTGATGTGTAAACAAGAAACAAGCTGGAAAAAGGAACATGAGCAATGTCACGCCTTTTTTGAAGGATTAATACGTTGTTCAGAAATGATAGAAGATAAGCTTGTTTCTATTCATAGTAACCAAATGAAAATTACCAGTAAGGGGAAACCTTTCCTCAGAAACATTTGCATGGCCCTGGATGCACGACTTTGGCGAAAACAGCCGGGGTCGAAATTGTTTAGTTCTGCCGTCTGAGAATCATTTTTACTACTGATTAAAGTCATATTTGTTTCGTGTATATGTGTTTACTATTGTCGTATACAATGTTATAAACTAAGAAACATGAAAACAATTTTAGTTCCGACCGACTTCTCAAAAAACTCAGAAAATGCAATAGATTATGCTATTTCGATTGCAAAGAAAGAGAAATACAAAGTTATTTTACTTCATGCTTATCATCCAATTATAAGCCCACCAAGTTTTGATCTTCCGGTACAATATTATTCGGAAGCTTATGAATCAATACAAAAAAAAGCATCAGATAAATTAAATGAATTAAAAGATAAGATTGTAAAAAAAGGAAAACTTGCGTGTGATATTTTATTTCAGGAAGGGTTAGCAGCTGATGTAATAATTGATGTGGCTAAGAAGAAAAAAGTAGAGCTTGTAATTATGGGTTCTAAAGGAGCAAGTGGCTTAACAAAAGTAATTTTGGGAAGTATTACCGCAAAGGTGATTGAGAAAAGTAACCGTCCTGTAATAGCTGTGCCAGAGAAAGCGACGTTTGATGGAATTGGCAAAATCGCATATGCTACACAATATCACTCCAGCGACATGACTGCATTAAAAAAGTTGGCAGAACTAAGCAAAAGTTATAAAGCAACAATACATCTGGTTCATATTGCTGACGGAGCCTATACAATTGCTACAGAAAAAGAATACATGGAGAAATTCAAAGAAAAAGTAAAAAAAGCAATAAACATAAAATCTATTGAGGCTACTGTAATTGAAGGGGACAATATAGAGAAAGAGCTGGAGCGCTATTTTAAAAAAAATGCAATCAGTTTACTTGTTATTTCAACAAAACACAGAAATTTTATTGAAAAACTGTTTGGAAAAAGTATAACAAAAACATTGATTTTTCATAGTAAGGTTCCTTTGCTTGTTTTTCATCACAAACAATCTTCAGTGGCATTAATCTAAAAATATCTTAAAATAACAAACTATGAAAACAATACTGAATATGAAGCAATTTTACAAGGAGCTTGGAAAATTGCTGTATGCTATAGCGTTTGCAGATAATAAAGTAAGCAGGCAAGAGGTGGTAAAACTTGAAGAGATTGTTTCAAAGGAATTTGCTCCCCTCGAACATACTTCGGATAGTTCTGGAATGAATCAAGCATATTATGCAAGCTTTGAATTTGAGGACTGTATCAAAAATAAAATCACTGCAAAAGAGGCTTTTACTTCATTTCTTGAATTTGTTGATGCCAACATTATGGAAATTGATCCTTCCATTATTGTAAAAACAATCAAAGCAACTAAAAAAGTAGCTGCATCTTACTACGGAGAAAATAAAAAAGAAAGGGAAATGATAAAGCACATAGAAGAAGAGCTTACGAAATTAGAAGATATATTTTAAATGGCAATTTACAATGAGACCAGTCAAATTAATTCTCTTGTTTACTTTTGTTGCCAGTATTTCTGTGGTAATTGCTCAAACCGAAGTTAATTCTTTATTGCCAATGGAATTTAAGGTTCTGTCTGAAAAAACAAAAGGTATTATTATCGATGTTCGAAATAAGAGCGAATATGAGTTCGCTCATATTCTAAATGCAATACAGATAGGAGTAGAGTCAGAAGATTTTCTTACTCAAATAAGGAGTTTAGATAAGAATAAAGCCTACTTTTTGTATTGTAGCATAGGTAAAAGAAGCGATGAAGCCATTCGTATAATGCAGTCTGAGGGTTTTAAAAATGTTTACGGTTTAAAAGGAGGATTTCTGGCCTGGAAGAAAGAGAAACTTCCGGTTATCAAGCATTCTAAAAAATAATTAGCAAGCTAATGAAAATAGCAATATTTAGTGCAAGCGATTATGAACTACCTTTTTTAAAAAAGGCTTGTAATAATGTACATGAGCTTGTTTTTATTAATCAATCTCTTAATGAAGATTCTGTAGATGAAGCTAAAACATGTGATGCAGTCATGCTGTTTACTTCTGATAATGCATCAGCACCTGTTCTTGAAAAATTGTTTGAATACGGAATAAAATTTATTGCTTTACGTTCTGTTGGTTATGATCATATTGACTTGAAAGCAGCAAAGATATTGCAACTTAAGGTAGCCAATGTACCGGCATACTCTCCCCATTCGGTTGCAGAGCATGCTGTTTTACTTTTAATGGCATTGAATCGAAAGTTACTGGTGGGACAAGCGTTGATGAAAACAAATGATTTTCGTTTGAATGGATTAACCGGTTTTGATATTCATGGAAAAACTGTGGGAATTGTAGGGCTGGGAAAAATAGGGAAAGTGTTTGCAAAAATAATGAACGGTTTTGGTTGTAAGTTACTGTGTTATGATCCGCAACCGGATGTGTCATTAGAAAAAGATGCAGGTTTGAAATTTGTAAATTTTCAGGAGCTGTGCAAACAATCGGATATTATTTCAATTCATTGTCCGCTGACAAAAGATACAAGATATCTGTTTAATAAGACTGTTTTTCAACAATTAAAAAAAAATGTTTTTATTATTAATACGTCAAGAGGACCTATTATAAAAACGGATGATGTGCTGGAGGCATTGGATAATAAAACAATTGGTGGTCTGGGGTTAGACGTCTATGAATTTGAAAAAGGATTGTTTTTTCAGGATCACCGAAACGATGAATTGAAAGATTTGAATTTTGAAAAGTTACGTAACTATAAGAATGTAATTATTACCGGTCATCAGGCTTTCCTCACTGAAAATGCATTAAGCAACATTGCAGACACCTCATTTTATAATTTGAGTTGTTTTGAAAAGGGAATAACGTGCGAAAATGAACTTCGGGCTTTAAACTAATTCCATTCCTGTCAATTCTTTAAACAATCTATTAATAAACCACTGATATCTATTTTGTTTGTGATGTGAAGGATACTATTTGTTGTTATCACTTCTTCAACTCCCGCAGCAAGCAGTTCCTCAAACGCATTTTGAGCAAAAATTCCATGAACTCCAATACAAATAGGAGATTTCATTCCTGCCGTTTTTAAATTCTTCACGGTTTCAATCATCGTGTGGGCGGTTGATATAATATCATCTACTAAAACAGGAATATGATTTTTATACTTTTCAAAAGATGGTAACGTAAGTTTTACATCACGATCACCATACCTCATTTTTTCAAGAATAAGAAACGGAACTCCTGCTTTTTTTGACACATCAGAGATCCATTGCTCACTTTCCTCATCAGGCCCTATAAGTAGGGCGTTGGGAATATTTTTTTGTATCCAGCCTGTTATTGGTACGGTTGCATGTGCCACTTCACATGCTATGGAATAAATTTCCTGCATAGATTTTCTTCGGTGTAAGTGCGGATCAATGGTAATCAGTTTATCAATGACCGACGACAGAAGACTGGCGAAATAAGATGAAGTGATCGCTTCACCAGGGTTGAATAATTTGTCTTGCCGCATATAGGAAAGATAAGGTGCAACCAGGCAGATGGATCGTGCTTTCAGTTCTTTTGCCAACTTACATAGAAAGAAGAGTGGTAGAAATTTTCCGTCAGGTTGATTAAGTGAACAAACAATAATTACGTCGCGGTTCTCCACTTCACTCAAAATGCGTACATATGTTTCGCCATCAGGGAAGTTTCGCAATGTAAAGCTAGCTTCTTCTGCATGTATTCCATTAATGATGCTTTTGCCTAACTGTTGATTTCCGGGAAATATAAAAACAAGTGGTTTCATTATTCAATTTGAATTAAGTCGGTTATGCTTTCCAGGTAAGATGTTGCATACGCTAATTCGCCTACCGATTCAGCATATATAGTTAATAGGAGATCACCTTCCTTCACTTTTTTGGCGAGTGGTGCCAAAAAGATAACACCTGCTGAGGGGCATTTTGGGGCACCGGCAAGTTTTGCTATGCGAGCCAATTTACGGTTATCAATGGAAGTAATTGTTCCCGCTTTTTTTGAAAACACATCATACTTAAAAGGCGCCAGTTTAGGTTCGTTAAATCCACCCTGAGCTTCACAAATACGTATAAATTTTTTATATGCTGCCCCATTTTCAAGAATTTCTCTAGCGATTGAAAGCTCTTGCCCGGGAGTATAATTACCTGATAATTTTAGAAGAGCAGCAGAAAGTGTTAAGGATCGCTCTTTTAAATCAGCAGGCGCATTTGGTTCATTTCTAAGAACCGAAATAATATCAATAGCTTCCAGTGCAGGGCCAATCCCTCTACCGACGGGTTGCGAACCATCAGTAATTACGGTTTCTATTTGAAAACCAATTTCTGCTCCGACCGCTTTGAAGTAATACTCCAGCCGTAGTGCTTCTTCCTGTGTACGTACTTTAGCGGTTGGGCCTACAGGTATATCAATTACGATATGCGTAGAACCGGCAGCAACTTTTTTCGATAGAACAGATGCAACCATTTGTCCTTCGCTATCAATATCAAGGGCCTTTTCAACTGAAATTAACAGGTCGTCTGCAGGACTTAGATTTGCTTCTGCACCCCAGGCAAAACATCCGTTTTCCTTTTCAACTATTTGTTGAATTTCCTCGATTTTAAAATTAACTTTGGTTATCGTTTCCATCGTGTCTGCTGTGCCGGCAGGCGAGGTAATTGCTTTTGACGATGTTTTAGGAATAATGAGTCCGGCAGCTGCAATGATACTTACAACAATAGGAGTAGTGCGATTACCTGGAAGACCTCCTACACAATGTTTGTCCATTATCTTGTTGTTTTTCCAATGGATCTTATTTCCAACTTTGATCATCGCCTTTGTTAAATGAATAATTTCATTTACAGATAAATTGTTTCCAGCACATGCTGTTACAAAAGCAGCAATTTCAATAGTCGAATAATGCCCCGCAACAATATCTTTAATTATTTCTTCAAATGCGGGCTCATTCAATTCTTTTTTAAATATTTTTGCTCTTACATGTGTAAGGGATGAAATGGGAGGTAGGTGAGAGATGCTGACAGTATCCTGACTCTTTATTTTCAATCGTTTCATTGCTTCTATCGATAAACCGGCTTCACCTTCTTTAAGTAGATCTGAATGTACAACATTTAAAGTAGCGATAATTTCATTCCCATTTTTATGCACAATTAAACGAGTCAATGCGACATACCCTTCTGATTTGCATATTTCACTATCCGCACGCATGAATAATATATTTTCATGGTAGGAGTCAATGCCAAGATCAATAATTTTTAATTGATGAAAAGAGGTATTCATAGATTAAGCTTTTGTCATTCGGCTGTTCATTTCAAATTCTTGATTTAATTTTGGAATAGCAGCATTCCAGCCATAAATTTCTTTTATCTTTTTCTTTAACCCGATAGCTCCATCGTGCTCTCCATGAACGATAAAAATTTCTTCCGGACAGCCAGGAAGCTTGGAGAGCCAGCTAACCAGTTCTTCCTGGTCAGCATGAGCGGATAACCCTTCAATAAGTTCAATTTTAGCTTTTACAGGAAAAAATTTACCAAATAATTTCAGCTGATCAGCTCCATCCAGCAAGTTCCTTCCTCTTGTGCCTTCAGCCTGATAACCAACCAATAAAATCGTAGCATTAGGGTTTCCGATGTATTCTGCAAAATAACTAAGTACACGTCCACCTGATGCCATTCCACTTCCTGCAATAATAATTTTTGATGCCTTGGAAGCGGCTAATTTGCGGGTTTCCTGAATTGTGTGAATTAATTTTATATCCCTGCACATTTCCTGGCACTCTGATGCAGAAAGTTTGTGCCAAGAGGTTGTTTGCTCAAAAATGCTTAAAATACTTGTTCCCATTGGGCTGTCCATATAAATAGGTATAGCAGGAATACGATTTTCTTTTTTGAGTAGCCATAACAGGTACATCAATGTTTGCGTTCTTTCCACTGCAAAGCTTGGAATTATTAATGTTCCTCCCGAAGAAAAACAGGAGTTAACAAGTGCCTCAAGTTTATCGGAAGCATCATCCGGGTGAAGACGATTACCGTATGTCGATTCAATAATAACAATATCTGCATGTTCAGGTTTTACCGGAGGATACATCAACAGGTCGTTCTCTCTTCCTATATCACCTGAAAAAACAATTATCTTATTTCCAATTTTTAATTCAATAGAGGTTGCACCCAAAATATGCCCACTGTACAAGAACCGGCATGATATACTGGTGTCAATTTTTATCCAGCTGTTAAGTGATTGTGCTGCAAAAAGGGGAACAACATTTTCCACATCCTTGCATGAATATAAAGGTTCTGCATGATCATGTTTAGAAAAGCCTTCTCTATTTGCTCTTTCAGCATCTTCTTCCTGGATTCTTGCACTATCCTCCAAAATGATTTTTGTTATTTCAATTGTAGGAGCAGTTGCCCAAATTGCCCCGGAAAACCCATTTTTTACTAATCTTGGTAAATATCCGGTATGGTCCAAATGCCCATGTGTAAGAAGAATAAGATCAATTGTGCTTTCGTCAAATGGTAATTTTTTCCAGTTCAACTCACGTAATTCTTTAACCCCTTGAAACATGCCACAATCAATCAGAATACTTTTTGTATCTGTTTTAATAAGATATTTTGATCCTGTAACGGTGCCTGCAGCTCCCAGGAAACAAATATTAATGTCGGATGATGTCATAGAATTATAGCGGTTTTATTTTTGAGTCGTCAATAGATTTTTACACAATTGATGAATTTCCTGGTTGATGGTATTCATTCTTAATGATTTAATTTCAAGTGGTGCAAGTAATGAAGGTTTATCATATATTTCTTTACACAATACCACTTTGTGATCCAACAACCTTTGTTTTTCTGATTTTGTCAGTGACGTAAGGCATGTAATTGGGTATAATGCCAAATGATCGATTAGATCCTTTAATCCTTCTTTAGCGGGATAATCCCAGCCGGTTAATTTAAGCCCTGCACATGTTCCATACTGTATAGCATCTTTAGAAAATCTGGTATTGGTGACTAGCCATCCCTGAAATTGTGTGTTGGACCCATTATTTTTTTTTAATTCAAACTCCACATCGTTAAACCGCGCATGTATATATAAAGGAACTTTCACATCGCAGAATGTACCATGTAAATTATGATATTTACATTCCATCATGATTTTTAATTGATCAAGTTCGGCAATTATATCAATTTCATGATTTACACATTTACCTTGAACAATTACACCGACTTGTGTAACATATTTTTGCGCTTTCAAAATTTCACTGATAAATAGTTCAAAAGGAAACCCTGAGGGACCTAATTCCATTATGGCCTGTTTTAAATGATATTTGGCAGCAATATGACGTGAACTATCTTTCAGTAAATTAAATGCGATCCGGTAAATCTTTTTTGTTGTAATACCCTCATAAAGGTTATTGCTTACTTCCTGAATAATTCCTTCGATCTGATCGGGTGTGGCACCT
>DAORKB010000013.1:0-28205 GCA_035439365.1 Bacteroidia bacterium | reverse complement strand
CTAAATTGCTGGAAGCGGAGCTTACAAACAAACGATTTGTAAGAGAAACCAATAACGGCAATAATGAAATTTATATCATTACGCACCATGACTCACCGAATGTGATGCGTGAAATTGGTCGTTTACGAGAGGTTACATTTCGTGCAGCCGGTGGTGGAACCGGAAAAGATATTGATATCGATGAATTCGATACGGATAAAACGGCTCCCTACAAACAACTGATCGTTTGGAACCCGAAAGAAAAAGAAATTGTAGGTGGTTATCGTTTTATAAAATGTGGAGAGGCTCCTATAAACAACGGAATTGTTCAATTGGCAACCACTGAGCTATTTCATTTTTCTGAAAAATTTATAAAAGAGTATGTTCCTTCTACAATCGAGCTAGGACGCTCCTTTGTTCAACCCAAATATCAACCAACTATTGATGATCGTCGTGGTTTATTTTCGCTGGATAACTTATGGGATGGCTTGGGTGCGATTGTCGTTGACAATCCGGATGTGGAATATTTTTTTGGAAAAGTAACAATGTACACCGATTTTAACGTTCATGCACGGGATCTGATTCTTTCCTTTATGATGCACTATTTCCCGGATAAAGAAAACCTGGTTGTACCACTCGAACCATTAAAATTGAAAACCGATGTATCCGCATTTTTAGAATCACTAAAAGGATTGAATTACAAAGAAGGACACTTGCTTTTAAATAAAAATGTACGTGCCCTCGGAGAACACATTCCACCGCTTGTAAATGCATATATGAATCTTTCGGCGACTATGAAAACATTTGGAACTGCAAGTAACACGCATTTTGGAGAGGTGGAAGAAACAGGTATACTTGTTAAGTTTGCTGATATTTATCCGACAAAAAAAGAACGTCACATCTCAACCTATCACCCTGCTAAATAACAAATTTAACGCGGACAAAACTCATAATCATGGAAATCAAATCCGCTACATTTGTTATCAGCAATACGGATATTACAAAATGTCCTGCTCCCAAACTTCCTGAATATGCATTTATCGGACGATCCAATGTAGGCAAGTCGTCATTGATCAATATGCTGGTTGCAAAAAAAGACATGGCGAAAACCTCCGGAAAGCCTGGTAAAACACAGTTAATAAACCATTTCATTATTAATGAGAATTGGTATTTGGTGGATCTTCCAGGATATGGTTACGCAAAAATTTCGCGTGAAAAACGAGAAAAATGGGAAGTGTTTATCTCGGAATATATTCTAAAACGGGAGAACTTAATGTGCATGATGGTGCTTCTGGATTCCCGACTGCCACCACAAAAAATAGATGTAGAGTTCATGGATTGGCTCGGTGAAAACGGAGTTCCATTTGTAATGGTATTTACAAAAATGGATAAACTTTCCAAAAAACAGTTTGCAGAAAATATGAAACTGTATAAAGAAGAAATGGAAAAAACGTGGGATGAGCTGCCACAATGTTTTTATACATCAGCAGAAAAAAAAGTAGGAAGAGATGAATTGCTGAAGTTTATTTGGGAATCGAATAAATTATATACAACCTGACAGGTTTAAGGGAATTTAAAGAGATAAATGGAATTATAAATGCATCCTTAAAATAGGTGAACCTGTCAGGTTGCGTGGTGCTTCACTCTCAATACTCACGCTCAATCTCACTCTGAATTTCTACCCCTTCGTTATCAAATCCAACTTCTCTGCAAACCCTTGAGCAAATTTTCTCAAATCCTTTGCTGATTCAGCTTCACCGGTAGCACGTTCAAAGGTATCTGCCATCGATAAAAGACATTGATGGTAAAATTGTTTCATTTCATCAACCATCATATCCTTTGTCCATAAGTCAATACGAAGTGTATTATTTTCATTAGCATCCCATAAAGCAATCATTACAGATTTACTGCTGCTTTTTTCTCCACCATCTGTAGCACTCCAATCAATCTTTTCGGGTAAATTATTTTCATCCAGTGTTACTGCAAATTTTATTTCTGATTGTTTCATTTTTTTTGTTTTAGAATTATTTTTTAGGTTTATATTTTGACTTGGTCAACAACTGCTGTGCATCTGTTTCCTTCATAAGTTCTTCCAATGTAACGTTGGGGTTCGCTTTCATGTATTGTTTCACAATTCTCCAACCAATCCAATGACCAATACGTGGCGCAGATTGTTTGCTGAATGCAGATGTAAAAGGCGCTTCCCCTGTAAATTTCATAATCTCGGCCTGATTGGATGTATACAATGTTTTTTGAGCAACAAAATAACTCCAAACATTAAATTCATTTTCCATGCAATAATCCAGTTGAGGTTTGGTGTATCTAAATTTTAATGTGTCTTCTACATCCGGCAGCAATGCTTCAGTTGCATACATGATCTTACCCATGTAAATGATCTGACTTAGGAAATTTTCGTTATTCATCATGTAAGGAAACTCCTTGATCATCCAGCTTTGAACAGCATCAGGTAAAATGTTGTCTGCATTCATAAATGCGGTGCGGTAGCGCGGAAATCCCAGCATCAGATAAAAATCACTGTTGCTTCCCAAATACATTTCCAAACTGATAGAAAGCGTACTGTCTACCGGATAAACGGCGTAGTTAAATCCGGACATGACTGTTACAACCGTTGGAAGTTGCCGTTTCGGAAAATAATACTTGAAATGCTGAAATGCCTCCGTAAATTCATGTTCCTGCTTTTTCATGGTAGGATACAATTGCTGGCAATCCATATACGCCTTGCGCATATCACGTTCTTTGATAAATCGTTTTATGCGCACAACATAACCAGAGTCCCTGATTTCTCCATTGTTTAATATACCGGTTACAAAAACAGAATAGAAGGGACCGTATTTGGCTTCAAGCTTTTTGGTGGCACTGGTTATATCAACTGTATCAATGTTGAATATATCCTGATCAAGCCTTTTGATTGAAATATCCGGAACCTCGACAGCAGATACATCTACCTTTTTTAATGGGTTTTCATCATTACAGGATATGAACAACAATGCAGTGAAAAAAACAAATACAGAGAAATTTTTCATGTGGAAAATTATGCTAGTTTTGTACCTATAACAGTAGCGGTGTTTTATTTAAAGACCCAAAAATATGAAAAATATGAAGAACATTCTTACAATTGCTGCACTCATCTTGATAGGTACGACAGTTTATGGACAGGCTCCAGCTGAAAACAAAGAGACCAAAGAAGTAAAAATTGTTAAGAAAACTACCGAATCCTCAAGCCCTGCTATTCATCAGGAAAATGAAATCCGGAATTTTCGCTTTGGATTGGTTATTTTACCTGCTATAAAATGGTATGAAACCGAAAGTAAATCGATAAAAAGAGATGGGGTAGCTCCCAAATTTGGAGGAGGACTAACAGTCGAATTCCGTTTGGCAAAAGTTGCAGCCATTCAAACTGGAATCAATATTATTACTGCTGGCGGTAAATTAAAATATGACAATGGTGGACTAAACAGTCCTGGCAAATCAACCGTTGCATATTACTACAATGAAAATGATGATGATATTGAAGAACGAGATGATGTGAACGCTTCTAAAATGGGAGGATTAAGATATTACCAACTAAATTCTCGGGACTTTAGAACAACAAATATCAACGTTCCCATTCTGTTAAAATTGAAAACCAGGGAAATTGGTGCAATGGTTTACTTCGGTCAGTTTGGTTTAAACTCCAATTTTCGCTGGAAAGGAAGAGCAAAAGATCAGGTAATTTTATTGGATCCAGCAGTTGGAGTTGGTGGGCAGAATGAAGAAAAATCGAACTTGACTATTTCAAGAGATGTTAGTTTTTATAATGCAGCTTTAAACTTTGGATTGGGTGGTGAGTGGAACCTTGCCGGTACAACCTCATTTGTAGTTGGAGTATCTTATAATTTAGGGTTTACTAACGTGCTCAGAAAAGAATCGCGCTTCCTTGAGAAAAGACAAAATGAACAGGGGTACAATGAGAATACAGCGCCTAATTTATACGAGGTTAATCCATTGGAGCAAGTTGTAAAAGAGAATTCCGTGGTATTAACTATTGGCGTTTTATTTTAAGGAATGAGTTTTTTGAATGATAAATGATCCTGATTTCGTATTGAAATCGGGATTTTTTTTACAAGCACTTCACATGAATAACAAAGCAGTCGTAACACATATTGTAAATTGGTTAACAGCATACTGTGAAAAAAGTCGAATGAATGGTTTTGTCATCGGTATTTCCGGTGGTATTGATTCGGCACTTACATCCACTTTATGTGCACTAACCGGAAAACAGGTAATTTGCCTGAATATGCCCATTCATCAACACAAAGCGGAGTATGATAGAGGACAACAACACATTCAATGGCTAAAAAGTAACTACAGCAATATCACATCATCCGAAGTGGAACTTACACAACCTTTTGACTCCATTAGTAAAGCATTTCCTTTGGAAATACAGGATCGGTTAACAATGGCAAACACAAGGGCGCGTCTGCGAATGACGACTTTGTACGCATTTGCATCCCATCATAAATTGCTTGTTGCCGGAACCGGCAATAAAATAGAGGATTTTGGAATAGGCTTTTTTACAAAATATGGCGATGGAGGCGTGGATGTCAGTCCGATTGCTGATTTAATGAAATCAGAAGTATATACACTCGCCAAAGAACTAGGTGTGGTTGATTCCATCCAACAGGCCGCACCTACAGATGGATTATTTGCAGATGGAAGAAGCGATGAGGATCAGATTGGAGCAACCTATAACGAACTGGAATGGGTAATGAATTTTATTGCTACGAAACAGGATCCAGCTGCATTAAACGCACGGCAAAAAGAAGTAATGGCTATTTATCAGCAACGCCATGCAGCAAACCTGCATAAAATAGAACCAATTCCTGTATGTATCATCCCTAAAGAATTAAAATAGCATGCAAGAACTATATTCACATTTTCTGAAGAACCCTGAAATTTGCACAGATACAAGAGAAATCAAGAAGGGTGCAATCTTCTTTGCATTGAAAGGCGATAATTTTAACGGAAATCAATTTGCTGAAAAAGCACTCAATGATGGTTGTTCACTTGCAGTAATTGATGAACCTGCTTTTAAAAAAGATGATCGCTATTTTGTTGTGACCGATGTATTAAGTGCACTGCAGCAATTGGCAAATTATCACCGTAAACAGCTTACTATTCCCGTGCTGGCGATTACAGGTTCAAACGGAAAAACAACATCCAAAGAATTGGTAAATGCAGTGCTGACGGAAAAATACAACGTGCTTGCAACCAAAGGGAACTTAAATAACCACATCGGAGTACCGCTTACGCTTTTGCAAATTAAAAAGGAGCATGAAATTGCCATTGTTGAAATGGGTGCCAATCATCAGGGAGAAATTGCAGCCTTATGTAAAATTGCAGAACCAACCTTTGGAATGATTACCAATATTGGCAAAGCACATCTGGAAGGCTTTGGCGGAGCAGAGGGTGTTATTAAAGCAAAAAATGAATTATATCAATATATCGGGCAGCATAAAGGAAAATTATTTGTGAATGCGGATAATGAATTACTCATGAAATTAGCTGCACAATTGGATAAAATCACATTTGGTACCGGCACAAATGTTAATTATCAGGGAATGCTTGTTGAAAGCAATCCGTTTGTGAAATTAAAGTGTAAACCAGCTGAAGAATCACAATCCTTACAGGAGAAAAATCAGATAAAAACATCCTTGATTGGAAGATACAATTTTGAAAATATATTGGCTGCCGCATGTATCGGGCATTATTTTAATGTAACTGAGCAGCAGATTAAAAACGGATTAGAGAAATATGTTCCTTCCAATAACCGTTCGCAGGTAATGCAGACCAAAAATAATTTAGTGTTGTTGGATGCATACAATGCCAATCCTTCCAGCATGAATGCAGCTATAGAAAATTTTGCTCAAATGGACCAACCACAAAAACTGGTTATTTTGGGCGATATGCTCGAACTTGGAGAAGAGAGTGAAAAGGAACACAAACAAATTATCGAATTACTAAAACAAAAAAATATACTTAAAGCCATATTGGTTGGTCCTCATTTTATAAAAGCAGCAAATTCGCCATATACTACACTGTTTAATACCAGCGAAGAAGCATTGAACTACTTAAAACAATTTCCGGTTAGTAATACAACCATCTTGGTAAAAGGATCACGTGGAATAAAACTGGAAAAATTAGTAGAGGCGCTTTAAACGTGTGAATAAGTGAAATTCGAAAATATCTGGCCCGGTTTTTTCGCTTAATAACCTCGCCAATTTTGAGTTTGCTGCTAATTTTATGAAAAAAAAGAAATATTTAAAACGTATAATCATCTTTCTTTTTAGTATTGTAACGATACCATTGCTGATAGCATTTTTGGCAATCACCTTTTATAAAAAAGAATTGACAGACTTATTAATTGCTAAAGCGCATGCAACGTACGGCTTATCAATTTATCTCGAAGATACACACGTTTCTTTATTTGAAAACTGGCCCAATGGTGCAATTAAAATAACAAATGTAGTAGCCAGCAGTGACCTTTCGAAACCCAATGCACCCCCACTCTTCAAAGCAAAATCTATTTCGGTTTCCTTCAATCTTCAACATCTCTTTCAAAAACTATTTATTGTAAATTCTGTTTCACTGGAGGATGGCACCATAACACTGGTAAAGGATAAAGCTGGTATACTGAATTATAAACTTAAGGAACAAACAGATACAGCAAAAACGACCGCTTCGCTTCATTTTGATCTTCAAAAGATACATGTTAGAAATGTGAAATTGGATTTTAAGAATGAAGAGAAAAATAAACACATTGGTGTTGTATTCAGAAACAATATGGTTCGTCTCAATACCCAGAATGGAATAGTAAATGCCCTGATAACCGGAAATGTTCAGATACAGGAGCTTTTATTTAAACAGAAAAAAGGCTCCTTCTTAACAAATACAGAAGCCATCGTGTATCTGAATACGAATATTTACCCCAATCAAAAATTGTGTTTCGTTGATCCAACCTCTTATGCAGTAATAGATGAGGAAAAGTATGGACTCACGGCATACGTCGACTTAAAGGACGATAAAAAGCTAACATTGAAAATTGATGCACCAACAGCCAATTACAAAAAAGCGATACAGTTGATGAACACGAAAATTAAAAAAGATCTTGCAAAAATCACTGTAACCAACACTGTTGAAGTTCACGCAACAATTATCGCTGAGATAGGAGAAAGTGCCGAGCCACAACTTTATGTATCTCTGAAAGGGAAAAATAATGATCTTAAAATTGGAAATACAGAAATACCTTATTCTCATGTAAGCTTTACAGGTTCTGTTTTTTCAATGGGAGATAGAGTAACTACATTCCCACCTAATAATGGTATTGTTGAATTTAATAATATAAAAGGGAAGGTATATGATTTCCCCTTTACAGCTTCTGTATTAATTAAAGATTTAAAGGATCCTCAAATAAAAATCCAGGCGGACCTGATGGTTCAAGGATCGAAAATAAAATTTAAACCCGGTACAGATTTTATATTGGATGGTGTTTGTGAAGCAAAAATCGACTATAAGGGAGCCATTACCCGTCTCAATCGCAACGATTTTTTAAATGCCCCGCAGCAATTATCGCTGAACATGCGATTTAAAAAATTTAGCTACAAAACAGCAGCTGATCAACCTGCTTATGTGATAAACGGAGAGGCAAAAGGATTCAATAAGGATGTATCATTTAAAGATCTTCAACTGGAAACCGTTGGAGGAAATTTTACAATTGATGGCGATGCACAGGATTTTGTTCCATATGCATTTGGTTTTAGAGATGGTTTCAATGCAGCAATACAAGCCAACACCGATTACATGAACCTTACACCAATGATTGTAAAATCGTTTAACACGACAACATCAACCGTAAGTAAAACAGATGTAAAAGATGCAATGAAAGGTTCATTCGTATTTGATATTTCCATTTTTGCAAAGAAATTATCCATTCGGTTTTTAACTGCAAATGATGCGACTGTTCAAATGAACTACGCAAATAGAACACTGGAGATTAAAAACCTTACCATGAAAGCCTGTAAAGGCACCTTGACTGCAAGTGGTACGCTTCGCAATTTTACCAATATTCAGGCGCGGGTTGGAATTAAAAACATGGATGTAAAAACCATGTTTCAGCAATTTGAAGATTTTGGTCAAACCACCATAACCAGTGAAAAATTAATGGGTAATATTTCCGTTAATGCAGAGATAAAGGCAACATTCAACGAAAAATTTCAATTAAAAGCACCGGCTTTAAATGGACAAGTACAATTGAAGTTAAAAGATGGACACTTACTGGACTTCGAGCCCATACAACGAATGGGGACGTATTTTAGAAATCGGGATTTTAAAGACATTACATTTTCTGAGATCAACCAGGAATTTAAAATTAACGGTACGGAAATGAATATTGAAAATTTGGAAATTGCTTCCAGTGTACTTCATTTATACATTGATGGGATTTATAATTTTAAAGGGCAAACAAATTTGAATTTGAGAGTGCCGCTGAATAATTTGAAAAAACGGGATAAAGATTATATACCTCAAAATTTAGGAGATGAAGGCAGAAAAGCAAAAGCCTTGGTGCTGAATGCCCATGGCTTGCCTGATAAAATAAAGATAGGTTTAGGAACACATATGCATGATACCCTCAAATAATAAGAAGATCCTATCGAAATGCACAGATGCTTTTCAATCTTTCACTTTTATAAATTTGGCCCTCAACACCTTTCTATCGGAGGTAGCTTCGAGTATATAAAATCCGGGTAGCATATCAGTGCTGTTAAATTCTATAAGATCGTGACAATTCGTGAGGTGTTTTATTTTTTTCATAGCAGCATCGTAAATACATACTTCATAAGCACCTATAGGTGGTAATTGTAATGTAAAAGAAGAATAAACCGGGTTTGGATAAATAAGCAAGAATTGTTGTTGATCTATCTCCTTTATACCTGTTGTTGTGCAGTAGAGGGTATATTGCTGGAAAAATTTCCAGAGTAAATAATTTGCATTGATTACTTTAGAAGGTGTATCTGAATCTGGTCCATTGCCTGGATTTCCACCAGGCCAGGCATGACCACCATCATAGGTTACATATAAGTTGACTTGAGAATCACATATTCCTTTGTTAAAAACAATTTCGTTATATTCTGGAGACTTATGGATGGTGTCATGGGTTCTGCATTGATCAAAATCTGACCAGATGGAAATGATGCTGTCGACTGGAGGTGAATGAACCGGTGGTACTACACCCATGATCTCTCCTCCATAATACGGTACGTTTTGGTCCTTGTACGAATGAAAATGTATAATAGGGACCGGACGTTTGGGAGTAAAAGGGTAATTTCTAACCATTGTGGCACTGCTAATAGCAACAGCTGCAATTTTTTCGGATAGCTCAGTAGCTAGCCGATAGCACATCATTCCTCCATTGGAGTGGCCAGTGGCATATATACGGTTGGTGTCTATGGCATACCTTGATTGCAAGGTATCGACGAGTTGAGAAATAAAACCCACATCATCTGTTCCAACGGTTGAGTTGTTTGCACAACAATAGCCGGCATTCCAAGTACGGACTCCAATTACTCCAGGGTTTCTCTTACCTTCGGGAAACACGACAATAAAACCAGCAGAATCCGATTTGCTGCTCAATTCGGTCGTCAGCGAGAACTGTAAGGCATTACCACCACCTCCATGAAAAGCAAGAACAAGCGGATAAGCGGACAAAGGGTTATATCCCTTTGGCAAATGCACGCGGAAAGTTCGCCAATCGCTGCCTACAACAATACTGTCATAACTGTTCAATTGAGGAAATACTGTTTTCGCTACAAAAAAAGCAAATAGGAATAAAAATAGCTGTTTGTTCATGAATAGCATACATTTGAATGTTTTAATAAATGTAAAGAAAAAATAATTCTATTTTTAAGGACCAATTTTTTCAAAAAAGTTTAATGTAATGAAAGAAAAAACTTTTAATAGGTTATTATCACTTTCTTTATTTTTCACAGCCTATTGGTTTTTTGGAAACCTGTATGAGGAAATTGTATTAATTCCCAATCAACTTGTAAATACGCTGGATGCATTAAACTGTTGGCAGTCCTATTTTACCCTTACCGATCAGTTGTATTACTTTGTTCCCTGCGTATTGGCTTCCGTTATACTGACCACGATCTTGTTTTTTAAATCCAAAGAAAGAGTACAACGTAAGCTCTTGAAAAAAGCAACCATTTTTGCAATGCTGCCAGCGGGACTATCCGTTATCATTGTGAATGAGCTGAACGAAAAATTATTTTATGGAAACCTCGAAGACTACAAAGAACAGGTGCAATTTCTTTCCGCATTGTGGATGTTAGGAAATGCAATACGCATGTGTATGGTGGGAATAGCGATGTATTATTTGTTTCACACAATCATTTATAGGAAAAGCAGATTTAGACGCGAGATGTAAAAAAACGTCAAAGGTTTTTAAAACCTTTGACGTTTCGAAATATTCAAACAAAATGATCTTTAAAATGTCAAAGGTCTTACTTAAAGACCTTTGGCATTGTTATGCTAACAAGGCCCTCGAAATAACAATCTTCTGCACCTCTGTTGTTCCTTCATAGATCTGGGTGATCTTTGCATCACGCATCAAACGCTCCACATGGTATTCTTTCACAAACCCATATCCGCCATGTATTTGAACAGCTTCTATTGTCGTATCCATAGCAACTTTAGAAGCAAATACTTTTGCCATAGCACCGGCTTTTGTATAATCTTCGTGCTTGTCTTTCAGCCATGCAGCCTTTAAACAAAGTAAACGTGCAGCCTCAATTTGAGTGGCCATATCTGCTAATTTAAATTGTATCGCCTGATGTTGATTAATGGGCTTACCAAAGGCTTTTCGCTCTTTTGAATAAGCAAGGGCCAATTCATAGGCGCCTGAAGCAATTCCCAGCGCTTGTGAAGCGATCCCAATACGGCCACCACTTAACGTTTGCATGGCAAATTTAAATCCGAATCCGTCTTCACCGATTCTGTTTTCTTTTGGAACCTTTACATCTGTAAACATTAAAGAGTGTGTATCTGAACCACGGATCCCCAATTTGTTTTCTTTTGGTCCGACTACAAAACCTGGCATCCCTTTATCTACAATTAAAGCATTGATACCTTTATGACCTTTGTCGGGATGTGTTTGTGCGATTACGATATAGAAACTCGCTGTTCCGCCATTGGTGATCCAGTTTTTTGTTCCATTTAATAAATAATGGTCCCCTTTGTCAATAGCAGTTGTTTTTTGAGATGTGGCATCGCTTCCTGCCTCCGGCTCCGATAAACAAAACGCACCAATGATTTCACCTTTGGCAAGACGGGGAAGATATTTTTGTTTTTGCTCTTCTGTTCCAAATGTTTCCAGCCCCCAGCATACAAGTGAGTTATTTACAGACATCACAACAGAACAAGATGCATCCACTTTGGAAATTTCTTCCATTGCTAAAACATAGGATATACAATCCATTCCGCCTCCACCATATTTTGGATCAACCATCATCCCCAGAAAACCAAGCTCTCCCATTTGTTTTATTTCCTCTTTCGGAAACAATTGCTTTTCATCACGTTCAATAACACCTGGCTTCAGTACATCATTTGCAAAATCACGAGCTGCCTTTTGAATCATCAAGTGCTCTTCTGTATAGTTAAATAGCATCGTTTAAAATTATTAATTAGAATTTCGTTACTTTTGAGAAAGCCAAAAATAGTCTTTTTAAATCAAAATGTACCAACTTTTATGACAAATGTAGGGACCCTGGAATACAATGTTATTGGCTTAATGTCAGGAACTTCCCTTGATGGATTGGATATAGCGCATTGCCGTTTTTATACAACTGCTAATTTATGGAAATATGAAATTGTTCAGGCCGAAACGATTAACTATTCTTCTGAGTGGAAACAAAGGCTAATAAATGCCGAAACATTATCTGCACTCGACTTTCAACAGTTGCATACCGATTATGGATTTTACCTGGGGCAACGTGTTGCGGATTTCATCATTAAAAACAATTCAAAGGTTGATTTTGTATCCTCACACGGACACACCATTTTTCATCAACCCGAAAAACGCCTTACTGTTCAGATCGGAAATGGAAGCAGTGTCGCTTCCAAATGCAAACACACTGTTATTAATGATTTTCGCGCATTGGATGTAGCATTAGCCGGACAAGGTGCTCCGTTGGTTCCCATCGGTGATCGTCTTTTATTTTCGGAATTTGACTTTTGTTTAAACCTGGGTGGTTTTGCAAATGTTTCGTACGAACACATGGGTAAACGAATTGCATATGACATTTGTCCCGTAAATATTGTAATGAATGCGATGTGTGAAAAACTGGGGAAGTCTTTTGATGAAAATGGCAATATGGCAAAGGAAGGAATGGTGAGTCATTATTTATTGAATGAATTGAATCAACTAGGTTTTTATAAAGTAGCTCCAAACACACCAAAATCACTAGGAAAAGAGTGGGTTATTCAATCCATTAATCCGATTTTAGATTTGTATGAAGTCTCAGATAATGATGCGTTGCGAACATTTTGTGAACACATTGCTTTTCAAATCGCAAAATCATTAAATGATAAATCCAAGGGTAAACTGCTTGTAACCGGCGGAGGTGCCTACAATTCATTTTTAATGCAATGTATTCAGGAGCAAGTGAAACATGAAGTGATCATCCCTGATCAAAAAACAATAGAGTTTAAAGAAGCACTTATTTTTGCTTTTTTAGGTGTGCTGAGAATGCGAAATGAAGTGAATTGTTTAAGAAGCGTGACGGGGGCGTTTACAGATAGTAGTAGCGGAGCGATACATTATTTTCGTAATTCTTAATAGCTGTGTTAGTGCTGATGAAGCGTGTGTATGGTGTGCGTTCGAGCGGAGTCGAGAACAGCGTGTAAGCTTTTAGTGCTCTTAACTACTTTTAACTAAAAAGTTCTTTCACTTTGATCGTGAAAGAACTTTTTTTATGTATGTTGCTAATACTGAAGATTAGAAATTATCATCATAGTAATCATCATCATCATCGTCATCATCGTCAAAGTTGGTGTTTAATTTTACATCATCTTCTTCTAATGTAAAATCATCTTCATCATCGTCCAGATTATTTTTCCAGTTCTTTTTGTCCTTTTCTTTTAAAGGTTTAAGCTTTGCGGGTTTTCTTAACTCTCCAGCATCTTTGCCTTTTGGTTTGTCGGCAGCTTTCTTAGCAGGACCCTTTTTGTTGTTGTTTGGCTTTTTCATTTGTTATAAAAACTAAATGATTTGAGTTCTAATTAATTATGATTTTGGTTTGGCTGTTATACAAATCTCTGAAATTTTTTTTTTAAACAAAAAATTTTTTTAATTATTTTTTATCTAAAGATCATTTTACCTTTATCATCCTATAAATGTATAATTATACCAGATATGATACAAGATATAATGCATAGAACTTTTTTGGGTAACTCAATAGAAGCGTATGCATGGTTTTTTATAATTGCTTTGGCTGGAATACTCTTCAAAAGGCTTCTATCCAAATCCCTGGCCTACCTTGGTTATAAATTGATTCGTAAGCATGCCTCACCGGTTGGATACGCAAAATTTAATGCACTCGTTGAAAAACCTATTGGTATTTTTATTTTACTCATCACCTTTTATTTGGCATTCGACAGATTGGAGTTTCCAAACGGTTGGAATTTAGTTCCCGTCGAACGATTTGGTTTACGAATGATTTTGTTTTCAGGTTTCCAAATCGCCATTATTTTCTCACTGAGCTGGACTTTTTTGCGGTTGATCGATTTCTTTGGACTTATCCTCATGCATAAAGCTTCGTTAACAGAAAGTAAAGCAGATGATCAACTTGTTTCTTTTATAAAGGAAGCACTTAAAGTAGTAGTGATTATTTTATCCGTATTCTTTATTTTGGGAGCTGTCTTTAAATTAAATATTGCGTCATTAATTGCAGGGTTGGGTATTGGGGGATTGGCAATAGCTTTAGCAGCAAAAGAATCATTGGAAAACTTATTAGGATCCTTTACCATTTTTTTAGATAAACCATTTACTGTCGGTGATATCATTAAAGTAGGCAGTATTGAAGGAACGGTTGAGCACATCGGGTTTAGAAGTACGCGTATTCGTACCGTTGAAAAAACATACCTGACAGTACCCAACAAAAAAATGGTGGACAGCGAACTGGATAATTTATCACTTCGGTTGCAACGTCGCGTAAAATTCAATATCTCTCTCCTGTATGAAACAAGTACAGCTCAGTTCAAAAACATTGTTGCCGATATTCAGGCTTATATTGATAATCATCCGCAAATCAATACCGTTGAAAATGTGGTACGCATGCATAGCTTCGCGGATAGCGGTATCGAAATTATGATTGTTTATTTTGTGAATAGCAAAGACAATGATATTTATTTGAATATACGGCAGGAAGTAAATTACCAAATCATGGATATTGTACACAAGCATGGTAGCGACTTTGCATATCCAACTACTGCGGTACTGATGAAAAAGTAAGCGTAAAGTTAATATGTACCTATTCTAATCAAACAAGTGATAAGGCATGCATTGTGTCAGTTCGGGCGGAGTCGAGAACTGATATATTGCACTATTCATCACTATTTCTTAGACCAGCTTTCTAGTTGCCGTTTACCCTTTAAATAAGGTAACTCACATTCTATAAACATCCTTCCAGTCAAATACATGCATTATTTGTAATATTCAAAATAAAGCACCCGTTTACCACATATAATTCACCCGCCTATGCTGAAGCTTCGGCGGACGAAATCCCCAAAAATAATTAAGCATCCCCGGCGAACGTAAAAAAGCAATAACGCTTTGATCCCCTGCTTCGGTTAATAGATAAGACTTTTCGCGAGAGTAAATAAATAATAAGTTAACCATTAATAAATTGAGCCATGTTTCCATTTGATAAAGCCCACAATGAATTAGTTTTTGAGAATAAAAATAAAATGTACGGTGCATACGTTATCCGAAGAGAATATGATTATGCCCTAAAAATTTCAGTATTAGTAGCAGTCGGTTTCTTAGGATTGATCGTAACTGCCGGGATAATTGCAAACAATAGAAATACAACGATTAAGGAAGTTATTAAAGATATACCAAGATGTATCTTGGTAACAATTGATCCGCCTCCAATTGAAAAACCAATTGAGGAAATAACCAAACCGAAAATAGAAAAGCATGCTGTAACCCCTACAAGACCATCTACTGGTGAATTGATGGCCTCTGATGACAACAAGGATAAAAACAAAGTACAAACACAAGAAACGGTTCCGGTAAATCCGAATTTACCGGTTGGAGACAACGATAGTACCCAGGAATCAGGTGAAAATACATACGTTTTTAACGTAGTAAGCAAACCGGTTGAAACACCCACCCTGGTGCCTTCGGAAATGCCGGATATTGAAGGCGGTGTTTTATCCTATGTTAAAAATAACATCAGATATCCTGAACAAGCAGTGGAAATTCATGCACAAGGAACCGTATATGTTTCTTTTGTGGTTGAAAAAGATGGTAGTATTTCAAACGTTGATGTTTTAAATAAACAAAAGGTAGGTTATGGTTGCGAAGAAGAAGCAATTCGTGTTATTAAATCAGGAAAATGGAAAGCCGGAAAAAATAATGGACAAGCTGTGCGTGTACAGCTTACACTACCGGTTAAATATCAACTTCAATAAACAGTCTTCTGTTTATAAGTTGCCTTCGTTATCAATAAATCAGCATTAACATAGCGTAATTTAGCAATCGCGACACTGTCGTGATTGCTTTTTTTATATCCCTAAACCAAAAATAGATTCATATGTTCAACTCCATTTTATTACAAATTGTGACGAACGGCACCACAGCAGCAGCTCAGATAGTGGATTCAGCAGGAAATGTTGCACAAGCACCAATAGTAATGACTCCGAAACAGGACACCTTATCCTTATTGGAACTTATCATAAAAGGTGGATATATTATGATTCCGATGGGAATTCTATCTGTTCTGACAGTCTTTTATTTCTTTGAACGATTCATTACCATTCGCAAAGCATCCAAAATCGATGCGAATTTTATGCACAACATCAAAGATTATATTCATAACGGAAACATGGATGCCGCCAAAGCATTGTGTAGAAATACACCTGCACCTGCCGCAAAAATGGTTGAAAAAGGTGTGTCACGGATTGGGAAACCAATCAAAGAGATTGAAGAAGCGATGGAAAATGTAGGTGCGCTTGAAATTTCCAAATTAGAAAAAAATATTAGTGTATTGAGTTTGATCGGTCGTATTGCTCCTATTTTTGGTTTCATCGGAACCATTGCCGGTGTAATTAAAATCTTTTATAATATTTCATTAGCAGATAACCTTAGTATTGGAGCGATTTCGGGCGGGTTGTACGAAAAAATGATTACCAGTGCTTCCGGGTTAGTTATAGGGCTTATCGCATTCATTGCTTATTTTATTGTGAATGCAATGCTGGATAAAACAATTCATAAAATGCAGGAAACATCTTTGCAGTTCATTGATCTGTTGAACGAGCCTTCTAAGCGATAAGCTATTCCAGCATAACTAGAATTAACGAAATTAAGAAGCAATGAAATTAAAACGCAGACACAAAGAAGGAGCAGAGGTGAGTACCGAATCACTGAATGACATCATGTTTTTTTTATTGTTGTTTTTCCTGATCGCTTCAACATTGGCAAACCCAAGTGTATTAAAACTCAATTTGCCCAATTCCAAAAATGCGGTGCAAATGACCAAGCAGCAGGTAACCATTGAGGTGGATGCTAATCATGAGTATATGGTCAATAAAGAAAGAGTAACATTTCCCGATCTGGAGAATGTATTGCGAATTGCCTTGGCACGTACCAAAGAACCAACAGTTGTCCTTAAAATGGATAACAGCTTATCCATTCAAGATTTAGCAGATGTCATGCAAATAGGATATAAGCTTGGTATTAAAATGGTGTTGGCTACAAAATCAACAGATAAATAAATGGAAGCAGTTGCAGAAAATAAAAACAAATATCTTGCATTGGGGTTAACCCTACTTTTTCATGCGATCCTGTTCCTCATTTTTATTTTGGTGGTATTTGTAACACCTATTCCTCCTTTTGAGATCAAACCGGTTCCTGAAATTGAGATTGGTTTAGGAATGGAAGGGTTAGGAAATACAGATGCGGGTGGTTCATCTAATAAAAACGATAAAGAAATTGCAACACGACCAGAGACTCCACCCACTCAAACTTCACAACCTGTTACCAAAACAGTGGATGTACCTACACCCAGTCAGGAAAAAGTGGTGACTGATGAAACCGGAGAGGCCGTGAACATAACAAAGGTAACACCTAAGAAAAAAGTAAAAAAGGAAAAAGTAAAAGAGAAGGTGATTGAAACACCAAAACCGGTTGAAGAAAAACCAAGTTCGGAATTGTCAGATGCACTTGCTATTTTAAAGAGCAAAAAGAAACACAGTGGCGAGGGTAATGGTGGTGGAACGACAGGAGGAATGGGTAAAGGAACAAATTCAGGAGTAGGAGATGGCGGTGGAACCGGGCATGGAAATGGAAACCCTGGATTCAATGGGCGCGGAGGATATGATCTGAAAGGACGATTAATTGTACAAAAACCTGCACCAATGACAGATCCGGAAGAAGAAGGGACAGTGGTGGTTGAAATTATCGTGGATGAAACCGGTAGGGTAATCAAAGCAACACCAGGTCAAAGAGGATCAACAACAACAAGTTCGAACTTATATTCTAAGGCTAGATTAGCCGCTATGCAAGCAAAATTTAATCAAAGCCCAAGTGGAGCAAAAGAACAACGCGGAACTTATACCTTTGTGTTTACATTGGAATAATAATTCATGAGCGATTTTAACAACTATCCTGAAACACTCGAATACATGTATGCGGCGCTACCCATGTTTCAACGCATTGGTAGTGCTGCTTATAAAGATAACCTCGATAACACCATAGCGCTTTGCACGCGATTAAACAACCCCGAACGTAAATTCAAATCCATACACATAGCCGGCACCAATGGCAAAGGATCCACTTCACATATGCTGGCTTCTATCCTTCAGGCTGCCGGCTTAAAAGTAGGTTTGTACACTTCTCCTCACTTAAAGGATTTCAGAGAACGCATCAAAATAAATGGTCAGCTCATTCCGCAACAACACATTATTGATTTTGTAAATGCGCATAAGGCATTTTTTGATGAACTAAAACCTTCCTTTTTTGAAATGACTGTGGGGTTGGCGTTTGATTATTTCGCTGCGCAAAAAGTAGATATTGCTGTGATCGAAGTTGGGCTTGGTGGGCGTTTGGATTCAACCAATGTAATTACCCCGGAGCTGTCCATCATTACTAATATCAGTTTCGACCATGTGGCATTATTAGGTAATACACTCGAAAAAATTGCGGGCGAAAAAGCGGGTATCATAAAACCACATATCCCTGTAATTATTGGAGAAACACAAACGGCAACAGCTCCTGTCTTTATTGAAAAAGCAAAGAAGCAACCAGCTTCCCTTTTGTTTGCTGATCGTATTTACACGGCGAAGGGTGCTCATCAGACATGGGAAGGAGACAAGCTCTATCTGGTCGCTGATATTGAAAAAGAAGGAACATTAATTTATAAAAATCTTCAAAGCGAATTACTGGGATTTTATCAACTGAAAAATATACCAACGGTACTTGCTGCGGTTGAACAGTTAAATAAAAAGGGGTATCAATTAAGCGAAGCTGTTGTAAGGAAAGGAATAAAACATGTTGTGGAAACAACAGGATTATTGGGACGCTGGCAGGTGCTGGCTCAAAAACCGTTAATTATTGCCGACACCGGGCACAATGAGGCAGGCATAAAAGAAGTGCTGGCTCAATTGCGTGTAACACCCCATGAACAATTACACATGGTAATAGGTATGGTAAACGATAAAGATATATCGAAGGTATTGGATCTGCTTCCGAAACAGGCTACATACTATTTTTGCAAGGCCAATATTCCAAGAGCTTTATCAGAAAAGGATCTGCAAACAGCAGCAAAAGAAAAAGGCTTAACGGGTGATGTGTATGAAACGGTTGCATTGGCATTGGAAGCAGCAAAAAATAAGGCCACAGCGAGTGACCTTATTTTAGTAGGTGGAAGTACTTTTACGGTAGCAGAAATTGTTTGAAGATAGACAATTAGGTGGAGGCTACCATAAATTCCCGATCATTAAATTCTTTTATAATATCGTGTGTAATTTTTAAAGAAGACTGTTGACGAAGTAAGACATTTTTTACCTCATCTGGTGCTTCAATTTCCGCTACTGCGTAATCATATGCCTTTTCGGCAGCTTCTTCATTAAAATCAAATGAGTTTAAGATAGAAACCCTGTCTTTTTCCATATAGATACCCTTTAATTTAAGCCAAATACGGTAAGCTTTGCCGTGTGTTTTCACCAGGCTGCTGTGGAGCTTTTCTACCAGCTCAACAAGTTGAGCGATATGCAGTTCACTTTGTCTTACAATACGTTGACAGATGCGTTCAATATCCGAATCAAAATCATTCAAATCCGAATGAATTTTACGATAGGTATTGATACGATCGTTATGAATTTGAATAAGGTCATTCAAACCTTCAACTAATTGCTCTTGTTGCTCCATAATTTTAAATTGACGGGTTAATTGGTTCGTTTTTTCAAAAAAAAATAGATTCAAAATCCATACCCTAAAACATCGTACTGTTTTCGTGTCTTTCTCTTGATTGTAGCGGGTTTGAAGATATTCTCGCTGTAGAAAAGAATCAACAGTAAGGGCATATTTTCTTAAAATAAAACGAAATTTTTCCTTAAAATATTTTGCAGATGATAAAAAGTACATATATTTGCAGCCCATTAACAACAACAAGTCATTGGGAGCATAGCTCAGCTGGTTCAGAGCACCTGCCTTACAAGCAGGGGGTCACAGGTTCGAACCCTGTTGCTCCCACAAAAACAAAAAGAACGTGAAAAGCGACAGCGGTTCACGTTCTTTTTGTTTTTGTGGCCTCAAGCAGCTGAAGTGGTAGCGGAGATTGTGAGTCTCGCTCTGGCACTTGCTCCGTTTTAATTGTTGTTTTTGTATTAATAATTGGCCGTGGAGGTAATTACTTTTGCTAAGTATGAATTATGCCATATTAAATTTTACTAAATTCCTTAGTAAATGAAAATTTAAAATAGCTGTAATTTAGTTTAGTACCTTACTTTTATCCATAAAAATACAAAACAATGGCTTATAAAGATTTACATAATGAACCATTTGATGAGAGTACAATTGCAAAGCTTGAGATATTTGAAGATTATGCCCAAGCCTGGCTCCCAACATTTATAATGCAGGAAACTCCAACTCTATGTATTTTTGATTTTTTCAGTGGAACTGGTTATGATAAAAATGGAGTTGCGGGGAGCCCAATTAGAATTTTAGAAAAAATTAAAGAGCAAATAAATTATATATATCAAAAGAAAACCAAAATTAAGGTTTTTCTTAATGAATATGAACCTAAAAAATTCGAGCTTCTTAAAAAGGCCTGTGATGATTATTTAAATGCAAATGATAGTTTGAAAAATGTTGTCGAGATAAATTATTATAATGAAGGTTTTGAAGATTTGTTTCCAAAGCTTTTATCACAAATAAAACAATTTCCATCACTGGTTTATTTGGATCAAAATGGGATAAAGTTTTTATCGGACAAATATCTATTTGAACTAGAAAAAATTTCGAAGACAGACTTCCTATATTTTGTTTCAGCATCCTATTTTTGGCGCTTTGGAGATAGCAAAGAATTTAAGAAACATTTGAACATTGACATGGAAGCTGCTAAAAAGGCTCCTTATCAATTTATTCATAGATCCATCATAACTGAATTAAGAAAAAAATTACCGAAAAACACGAAATTAAAATTATACCCTTTTTCAATAAAGAAAGGTGCAAATATACATGGTATCATTTTCGGAGCCTCTCATCCTAGAGCGGTTGACAAGTTTTTATATATATCATGGAAGAGAAATGAAGTTAATGGTGAGGCAAATTTTGATATTGATGGTGACACACAAAAAAATCAACTTGATATTTTTGAAGAAAAAAGATTAACAAAAGTTGAAAAATTTAAAGATACTGTTCGGAGCAAAATTTTGTCCCGCGAAATCAAAAATAATTTTGAGTTATATGAGTTTGTTTTAGAAGAAGGGCATATTCCTTCACATGCATCAGATTGTCTAAGAAATATGAAAAGGAAAGGCGAAGTAAAGTACGATGGCTCCTCACCATTACTTACTTATGATAATGTATATAGACTAAAAAAGAAATCACTTAGTAAGTAATTCACCTGCTAATGTTTCAAGCAGAGAAGATAGTCTTCTGAAGGCTATTAGAAACAAGGGAGAGGCTGATTTATTTATAGCAGAATTAGAGGCAGTAATTAAAATTTCCCAAAGAAACAATAAATAAAACCTTAAAACGCCCACCCAACTCTCACATTCAAAGGCACACTTACTGTCCAATATTTCCCTTCCCTGCTTAAATTGTACGGTACATTTGGATGTCTCGGGCTTTCCATTTCATCTTCCGGATTAATTCTGTCAAAATGAGTAACATCTCTATATCGAATTCCTAAACCCACATAGGCATCCACCGTAATATGCTTGCGAACGAACTGACAACCAAATTTTAAATTAATGTTGAATGTTTGCCTTTTTATTCCAAATGAATCTGCATAATTTCTATAAGGTTTAAGTGAGTCTGAATAAGGAAATTTATCACCAAAATATGCCCTGTCCCTGTATTTGTTTTTTAAATAATCCAACTCTAAGGCCCAATAGGGGCCAGCCGGTGCTGACCCAAGGGTGTAATATTTTTCTTCCAGGGCTATTCGAAATCCTTTATTGTTAGGTTTAAAAGCATCATAATCATAGGCGAGTTGTGCAAGTCCAACAGGTATTAAATAGGAAGCTATGAGCTGGGTGGAAAAATGTTTTCCTGTCCTCCTTTCATAGCTCAACTCAATGGAAGGATTAAAATCAGCTACAATTTTTAAAGGTGTAATTTTTAACATGTTTGAATTCTTCGTGAATAAAAAAGAAGATAATCGATTGCGCTTCGCATAACTGCTAATGGTATCATTCAGTTTAACGAATACTTTTTTGGGATACGTATACTTTCTTTTCGACAACCCATCCAGGAAAGAACCGCTTTTAAAATTCCAGTTCGGATGAATGCTTACGTAATACATCAACGAATAAGAGGGGTTGATTTGAACATCCTTCTTTAAACTATCTGTAAAAACAGTGATGTTGATTGGTGTTTCGCCTCGCTTTACAATGATCACTTTTTCCTTTGGTCGTTTTGTTAAGGTATCTTTCCCAAAAATCACAGAGGTGGGTTGTTTTGTATGAATTTCTATACTCTTTCGAGGGCTATTTAAAATGCTGAAACAAGAGCTGAGTGAAAAACAAATTACGAAGAGAAGTATACTGATTCGCTTGCTCTTTAATAACAATAAAGAAATTGTTTGTGTTCTAAAAGTTGTTGATTTGTGTAATAAGCGCATTACTTGAAAATCGGTTTATTTTATAATACGCATAAAAAATATTCTGCGTTGGTACCACAAAAATAAACAGACCCCCGGTTTGAAAAGATGAGTAATTTAACCAACGGGATACTTTATTGATTAAACGGTTACTTTCGGTTGAAATCAACCCCGTAAATAAGTGAAAATGGTATCTTTGAAATCAATAATTAAAAAAGTTAAGAACAATGTTTACCCTCGAACAAATTAAAGCAGCTCACGCCAAAGTAAAATCAGGCGCAGATTTTCCAGCGTATATTCAGGATATTATAAAGTTAGGTGTCACTTCTTACGATACCTATGTAACAGACGGACATGTTGATTATAAAGGAATAGAGAATCATAAACTAACAGCATCAGCAAAATATGAAGAGTTAATCATAGCAGAAATTAGCAATAAAGAACAATTTCTAAAAGATTTAAAGGCACATCAACAAGGTAAAACAGATTATCCCACATTCTGTAAAGACTGTGCTAAATCCGGTGTATACAAATGGGAAGTTCGCATGGATACAATGACCTGCACGTATTACGATAAAGCGGGGAATGAGTTGTTGGTAGAGGTAATTCCGCAATAGTGTTGTTTATTGATAAAAAATAATTGGTTTATTTTAAATCAAAATAAATAAAATTATCTTTATCCAATGGAGTATACTTCATTTGCAACAACCATAGAGCAATTCGAATTATTTGATGCTTTTACAAAGCTCGAAGGGGAATTTAATTTCCTAAAACCCGTATTCTCTTTTCAACCCTATGCTGATCTTCAAACACAACGGACTTCAACTGCAGAAATTGGGTTAAGACTCATTACTAATTTTTACGATAAAGAAGAGGTTTGCCTTGAATTTACATCTGAATCGAGATGTATGTTAAATTATAGTGACGCAAGCAATGAAGATGAACTGTTTTCAGAAATAGCTGAAAAGGCAATTGTTGCGCATACAAAATTGTTTAGCAAAGAAATGGAAGAAATTGGTTTTTTGCATAGCACTTTTTCTGCAGTGAATGAAGCACAGAAAAAGAGAATTTTTCAAGCACTGATTGAACATTTCAGGGAACAGTTTTAATTAAAATGATACATGTCCACAGATCATTCAAAAGAATCCAACGTAGTTTACCGCCTTCTGAAAAATTTAACCTTTTGGGTATTTGTTGCAATTATTGCTGGGATACTGCTTGGACACTACGCTCCGGGAACTGCAGTAAAAATGGACGTTCTTGGGAAGTCATTTGTTGATCTCATTAAACTATTCATTGCTCCCATCATTTTTTTTACAATCGTACTTGGCATTAGTGGAATGGGCAATTTGAAAAAAGTAGGACGCATTGGCATAAAAGCATTGATTTACTTTGAAATAGTTACAACCTTTGCATTGATTATCGGTATTGCAATGGCACTATGGATAGAACCAGGTAAAATTGATCGCAATGATTTACAAGGTTTAGATGCTAGTAAATTCACACAGCGTGCAAGCGATGGCTTTAATTGGGCATCTTTCTTTTTCTCTAATTTTACATTGCAGGTTTTAATCATTTCCATTCTTCTTGGTATCCTGCTGAATTTTTCCAAACATCGTCAGAAAACAATTGATGTTTTAAACAGAGGATCCAAACTGATTTTTACCGCTTTGAAGTATGTTATGTGTCTGGCACCAATTGGTGCTTTTGGAGGAATGGCATTTACAATTGGTAAATTTGGATTGCATACTTTGATTCCGCTAGCCAAGCTCATGGGCACTGTTTACCTAACCATGTTTATTTTTATTTTTTTTGTTCTGGGAGGTATTCTCTACTATTTTAAAATGAACATTGTTCGGTTTTTGAAATCGATAAAAGAGGAGTTATTGATTGTATTGGGTACCTCCTCTTCAGAAGCAGCGTTACCTTCCATTATGCAGAAACTTGAGAATATGGGATGCAGCAAAGAAGTGGTAGGCCTTGTTATTCCAACAGGTTATTCCTTTAACCTGGATGGAACCTCTATTTATTTATCCATGTCCATTATTTTTTTGGCGCAGTTATACAATGTTGAGCTTAGTTTTGGAGAAATGGCAAGTATAACGGGTATCCTGATGATTACCTCAAAAGGCGCTGCCGGTGTTACGGGTAGCGGCTTCATCATTTTGGCATCCACCTTAACAGCAATTCATAAAATTCCTTTGGAAGGACTTGCTTTTCTTTTGGGTGTAGATAAGTTTATGAGTGAAGCACGTGCCATTACCAACATTATCGGAAATGGAGTAGCTACTGTTGCGATCGCTAAAAGTGAAAAGGAATTTATTCATCCGGTCGTTTCAGAATAGTCTATAAGTTATAATTTAGAAATACCACTTTTCTTTTTTTGATATCAATAGGCTTTACAGCCTGTTTAAAAAAAGATTTTATCCGTTAAACCATCCTTCCATACTATCGTCTAGTGCTTGCATGATGCCTGAGAAAAAGCAAGAATGAATTGCTTTTTGCAAAAATTCTATTATATTTAATAGGTTGATAACCCAATATATTTATTAGACATATGGACAGAAGAGATTTTTTAACCTCCTTTCAGGCGAAACCCACAGGGCAGGATTTTAGTCACATCGACAGAACAATGAATGGTTTGACCCCATACAGTGGTACCTGGGGGACAGATGAAGTAACACATTTATTAAAACGTACCATGTTTGGTGCGGCTGTAGCAGATGTAAATTATTTCAAAACAAAAACACTGACACAAGCAATAGATGAATTGATAAATGGAATAGTTGCTGACCCACTTCCACCAATTAATAATTATAATGATAAAATTGCTGATCCGGATGTTCCTGCTGGCGAAACATGGGTGAATGCGGCACATAGTAAGGACGGAACGATTAATAATCAACGAACAAACTCATTAACTTCATGGTGGATTGGGTTGCAGTTGAACCAAGGAAGATCCATTACAGAAAAAATGGTTTTGTTCTGGCACAATCACTTTGTCACCGAACGTCCTAATATCAATCCTGCAGGTTATTTATATAAGTATAATGCCTTGTTACGAACACATGCGTTGGGAAATTTTAAAGATTTTACAAAGCAAATAACATTGAATCCGGCGATGTTGGTTTATTTGAATGGAAATGTAAATGTAAAATCAGCGCCTGATGAAAATTATGGGCGTGAATTGCAGGAGCTTTTTACAATGGGAAAAGGGCCCGATTCAAAGTATACAGAGGACGATGTAAAAGCTGCAGCTAAAGTTCTTACCGGATATAAAGATGACATTCCCACACACGGTTACATATTTAACCCCAATAAGCACGATACAAACGATAAGAAATTTTCTGCATTTTATAATAATACAGTTATCAAAGGACAGACAGGGGTAGATGGTGAAAAAGAACTGGAAGCATTGCTGGACATGTTGTTTGCTCAGAACGAAGTAGCTTTATTTATTTGCCGTAAGTTGTATCGTTTCTTTGTATACTACACAATTGATGGCGCTACGGAAGCCAATGTAATTGTTCCTTTAGCAACAATTTTTAGAAACAACAATTACAATATCCGACCGGTACTGGCTGCTTTATTTTCAAGTGAACACTTTTTTGATCCACTCAACAGAGCGTGTGTGATCAAAAATCCCGCTGATTTTACAGTAGGATTATGCAGAGAGTTTAATGTAGTTTTCCCGGATGCGAAAACAGATTATGTGAATGCATATAATTTGTGGAACTTCGTTTATACCATTTCAAGAGATATGAATCAGGAGATGGGAAATCCTCCCAATGTGGCAGGATGGCCCGCATATTATCAGGAACCACAATACCATGAGTTATGGATTAATTCAGATACCTTACCAAAACGAAACAGATTTTCTGATACGATGATTGCGAATGGCTACACGAAAAGTGGGAAGAAACTAGTTATCGACCCTATTGCCTTTGCGTTAACGTTGTCTGAACCGGGCAATCCAAACACATTGATCAGTGATTCCTTAAATTTACTTTACCTTATTGATGTAAGTCAGAACACAAAAGATTATTTAAAGACACAAGTGCTTTTATCCGGACAATCTTCAGATGCGTACTGGACAAAAGCATGGGATAATTACATTTCGGATACAACAAACACGTCCTACAAAAATATTGTATTGACAAGGTTAAGAGCTTTGTATAAGTACATCATGGATTTATCCGAATATCAACTAAGTTAAAAGAGGTTTAAAAGCATTGGTTCATTAAAAACAAGTCAGATGAAGAGAAGAAAATTTTTTGAAAAGGTAACTCCACTCGTAGTACTTCCAAGTCTTATTAATGGTTTTTCTTTTAAAGCGTATGGTGCACTCCCATTACTGGATGCAATTGCAAATGCAGGAAACACAGATCATGTGCTGGTTCTAATACAATTGAATGGAGGAAATGATGGTTTAAATACAGTTATTCCATTGGATCAATATTCGGCTTATACGAATGCCCGATCAAATATTGCGATAGCAGAGAATTCTGTTTTGAAATTAAATGGTTTTGATAAAACAGGTCTTCATCCTGCTATGACCGGAATTCAACAAAAATTTAACGATGGTAAAATAAAAATAGTGCAGGCTGTCGGGTATCCCAAACCTAGCTTTTCACACTTTAGAGCAACTGATATTTGGCTAAGCGCAGCGGATTCGGATGAGACACTGGATTCGGGTTGGATGGGACGCTATTTGGATTATGAATATCCAAATTATCCAACAGGTTATCCCAACTCACAAATGCCCGATCCTTTGGCAATACAAATAGGATCTATTTTATCGCTTGGCTTGCAAGGACCAGATGTAAATATGGGTATGTCGATAACGGACCCTACTAATTTTTATAATCTAATTAATGGTATTGAGGATCCGGCACCCAATACAGCTGCCGGTAAAGAATTGACATATATAAGAACAGTAGCGAAGCAAACAAACGCTTATGGAACTGTTATAACCGCAGCAGCGAATAAAATTAAAACACAATCACCAGCTTATCCGGCGGCCGGTACAAATTCATTGGCTGATCAGTTAAAGATTGTGGCCCGTTTAATTGCCGGTGGACTTAAAACAAAAGTATACATGGTTAATCTTGGTGGTTTTGATAATCATGACAACCAGGTGGATGCAGCCAACACGTCTATTGGTGTTCATGCAACACTTTTGGGAAAAGTATCACAAGCGGTTACAGCATTTATGGAGGACCTTAAATTCCTTTCTATATCCGATCGTGTGTTGGGTCTAACATTTTCGGAATTTGGCAGGAGAATCAAATCAAACTCAAGTGTCGGAACGGATCATGGTGCAGCGGCTCCCATGTTTTTATTCGGTGATCATGTAATTCCCGGGGTACTTGGAAATAATCCGGCGCTTCCAACAAATGCAAATGTGAACGACAATATCCCGATGCAGTATGATTTCAGATCGATATATGGTTCCATTTTAGAAGAATGGTTTTGTGTAAAGAGTGCGGATGTTTCGAATGTGTTATTGAAAAATTATCAATCACTTCCATTAATAGACTCAAATGCTTGTGTAGATACAGCTATTCACGATTTAAATGCCAAAGCAGGAGAAACATTTATCACCAACTATCCAAATCC
>DAORKB010000012.1:0-28236 GCA_035439365.1 Bacteroidia bacterium | reverse complement strand
AGGGAAACTAATTGCCTATCTGGTAACGGACTTTATGAAATCTTATTTAAACAACAAACAAGCTTAAATCTATCGACCATGGCTCAATTAATTGAATGTGTTCCTAATTTCAGCGAAGGAAATGATTTAACCATTATTAAACAGATCACGACGGCAATTGAATCTGTTGATGGTGTTCGTGTATTAAATGTAGATCCGGGGAAAGCCACCAACCGAACAGTAGTAACGTTTGTTGGTGCACCGCAAGCTGTGGTGGATGCTGCTTTTTTGGCAATACAAAAGGCAGCTGAGTTAATCGATATGAGCAAACACAAAGGAGAACATCCACGAATGGGTGCAACCGATGTTTGTCCGCTGATCCCGATTGCAAATATCAGCATGGAAGAAACGGCAGCATTTGCCAGACAGTTGGGCGAGCGTGTGGGAAAAGAGTTGAGCATACCGGTATACTTATACGAAGCGGCACAACCCAATAAACAGAGAAGCAACCTCTCCATTATCAGAGCCGGTGAATATGAAGGCTTTTTCAAGAAAATAAAATTACCGGAATGGATTCCTGATTTCGGGCCAAGAGAACACCATGTGAAAGCGGGCTCAACGGTAATTGGGGCCAGAGACTTTTTAATTGCTTATAATATCAATTTGAATACAACTTCTGTCAGAAGAGCCAATTCCATTGCTTTTGATGTTCGGGAAACCGGACGGGTAAAAAGAGAAGGAAATCCAATCACAGGGAAAATCATAAAAGATGAAACTGGTGCACCGGTATACATACCAGGCACTTTAAAATCAGTAAAAGCGATTGGTTGGTATATAAAAGAGTATGGTGTAGCTCAGATTTCTATGAACCTCACCAATATACAGGTAACACCTGTCCATATTGCATTTGATGAAGTTTGCAAAAAAGCCTCAGAACGAGGAATACGCGTAACTGGTTCGGAGTTAATCGGTTTAATTCCTTTAAAATGTATGCTGGATGCGGGTCGCTATTTTCTGAGCAAACAACAGCGTTCTACCGGTGTATCTGATGCGGAATTGATCAAAATTGCGATCAAATCGTTGGGGCTGGATGATTTAGCTCCTTTTAAACCCGAGGAGCGTATCATTGAATACTTGTTACAAGGCCGTTCCGCCAATCCAATGATAGCATTAAACCTAACCGAATTTGCAGATGAAACAGCGAGTGAAAGCCCGGCACCAGGTGGTGGATCCATTTCAGCATATGTAGGTGCTCTTGGGGTTTCATTGGGTACAATGGTAGCTAACCTTTCAGCACATAAACCGGGCTGGGATAGTCGCTGGCAAGAATTCTCTGCGTGGGCAGAAAAAGGACAACTGTATAAAAATCAACTGCTTCAAATGGTAGATGAAGACACCAATGCGTTCAACAAAATCATGTCTGCGTTTGGCTTACCAAAGTCGACTGAAGAAGAAAAGAAAGAACGTACACAAAAGATACAGGAAGCAACCAAATATGCAACACAAGTTCCTTTTGAAGTGATGCAAATTTGTTATCGTTCAATGGAAATTATAAAAGCTATGGCCGAGTCTGGAAACCCAAATTCTATAACAGATGCAGGGGTTGGGGCACTTTGCTCGATGGCTGCCATTCAAGGGGCTTTTTTAAATGTAAAAATAAATGCAGCAGGATTAACAGATAATGCATTTGCCAGGAAACTAATTGCCGAAGGCAACGTAATACAGGAGAAAGCAAAAGTATTGGAAGATGAAATACTCAGCATCGTAAATTCAAAAATTCCAACCAATGTCGATTCTAAAACAACTACATAAATACCTTCAAACGCACACACTTTTCAGAAGGATATTTTATTCGTTTTTTTTTCGACTGATCTTACTTGACCTAAAAAAAAATCAATCATTACTTGTATTCTGGTTAATATTCTTTGGAATTATTACCGACAACTTAGCTACACGTTATGGTGTATCTTACTTGTTTCTTGGTCCGGAGTATATGGACAATATTAGTTTTCTTTCCTACTTCATCACAGGGTTTGCATGTGGTGGTTTTATTATGGCCTATAACATTTCCAGTTATGTAAAAAATGCTTTCCGTTTCCCTTTTTTAGCCACATTAAAAAACCCTTTTTTTAAATACTGTCTCAATAATTTTGCACTTCCGCTTAGCTTCCTGACACTCTATATCGTCCGTATTTTTTTCTTTTTAAAAGGCGAAGGAAACATGAATTTTTTAGAAATTCTATGGATGATATTTGCTTTTATGGCGGGTACAGCGGTGTTTCTTGTTCTTTCATTCATCTATTCCTATAAAACCAATAAAGACATTACAAAATTATATGGAATCAGGAGTTCGGAGTTTGAAGCTGTAAAGGTTCATACAAAAAAAATTATGAATGGGCAGCGCAACCCCAGCCTTATTAAAGAATCACGCGACTGGTACGTAGAGACCTATTTATTAACCCCATTTAAGCTACGTTTAGTACGTTCGGTAAGACACTATAAAAAAGAGGTATTAAGAGCAGTTATCAAGCAAAATCACAATGCTGCATTCGTGTTTCAAGTTACTTCTATTGTTACCCTTTTGTTATTGGGTTTATTTTCACACATCTCAGCTTTTGAAATTCCTGCAGCGGCCAGTATTTTTTTATTGTTCACCATGTTTATCATGTTGTTCTGTTCATTTTACACCTGGCTCAGAGGGTGGTCAACAGTTGTTTTTATTTTATTCCTGGTTTCTTTTAATTTCCTTCATCGCATTGTTACCCCCTCATCACTTAACAAGGCATATGGATTAAATTATGACATTTCCAAAGCCCCATACAACTATGATCAGTTTAAATTGATTGATAAACAGCATTACCTGTTGAATAATGATATCAATCACACACTTGATATTTTAAAAAAGTGGAAAGAAAAAAATACAAATCCGGCATTTCCTGACAAAAAGCCCAAACTGGTATTTATCAATACAAGTGGCGGTGGACTTCGTTCTGCTTTATGGACATTCTATACCATGCAACGCATTGATAGTTTATCAAAAGGACAGTTCATGAAAAGTATTCAGCTCATTACAGGTTCTTCCGGTGGAATGGTTGGAGCATCCTATATTCGTGAATTGTATGCTTTAAAACAAAAAAACGATGCTGTTAATTATCATAGTGAAGTTTATTTAAATAACATGTCACGTGATTTATTAAACCCTATCGCCTTTAATATTGCAACAACCGAATGGTTCTTTCCGCTGAAAAGATTTACAGTTGATAATAATGTTTATTCGCAAGACAGAGGATATTCGTTTGAAGAGAAGCTGGAACAAAACACGAATAATATTTTTAATAAACGGCTTGGAGATTATCGTGAACCGGAGAGTAATTCAACAATTCCGATGATGGTGTTTTCTCCATCCATTGTAAACGATGGCAGAAAGCTCCTGATTTCACCTGTTGGTATATCTTATCTAACACAAAATGCGAAATCACAAAAAATTAACTACAACAAACTATACGATGCTGTTGATTATTCCCGTTTTTTTGAAGCACAGGGCGCTTCCCGAACATTATTTACAAGTGTTTTGAGGATGAGCGCCACCTTCCCTTATATTTCTCCTATTGTTTCATTACCAAGTGAACCACGGATTGAGATTATGGATGCAGGGTTGAGAGATAATTACGGATTAGAAACGACTTTGCGTTTTATTAAAACATTTAATGACTGGATCTCAAATAATACGAGTGGTGTTGTGATCATTCAAATTCGTGATAAGCACAAAAATGTTCCTATTGACGAAAACCCATCGCAAACCCTTATGGAATCGCTTTCCCGACCGATGGGTAGTTTTTACAGCAGCTTGTTTGAAGTTCAGGATTTCAATCAAAATCAGCAAATACAAATGGCTGATGACTGGAGTAAATCAAAAATTGAAATTATTGATTTGCAATTAAGAAATGAGCGAACAGATAAAATATCACTGAGTTGGCACTTGACCAACAAAGAGAAAAAGAAAGTACTACGTTCCATTAACCTGCCTGAAAACCAGCAAGCAATTGAAAAAATTGTTGAGTTGTTGAAGTAGGTAATTAGCCTCAAACTCTTTTTGAACAGAAACTCCTGATCCTGGAGGGATCACATAAATTATTGGGTGCGGTGATATTCTTCTTTTTCTTTTTGTCTTGAAACAAAAAGAAACAAAAAATTCAAGGCGCTTTAATGTTTCCCTGCGAGGAAGACAATCCCACATGCCACCGCGGCTAGTGCGTCTTCCTCCCATCCAAACGCACAGAGCTGCCCCAACAAAGCGCCTTTCCTCCCCGCGTTCACCACTTAATTTCAGTTCATCACAAAGATTAAACAATAAGAGTTAATAGAATTATCAGTTTAATAAACGAACACTTTTGGGGACAATAGAAAATCTGTGCGGCGCGTAAGGCCTGAAAGCATACGGAGCAGCGCCTGCAAGTGGGTAGACCGATTATGCTTTCTTGAATCCGATAGCTATCGGATTTTTGTTCTTTTTGTTTCAAGACAAAAAGGAAAAGAAAGAAAAAATACATCCGTGATCCCTCCAGGATCACAAAAGAAAAATGCCTTGTAACAGGAAGTACAAGGCATTGATCGAACTAAACTAAGCTAAACTAATTTAAAACCAATTCTACAAAGGATTCATTCTTTAATTTTTTAACGCTTAATGCTTTTGAGAAATTTAAAATGTTATTGATAACATTGTTACTTGGGTCATTTGGAAATTCGTTATTTGCGTTAATTTCCTCATTCATTTTCAAGTTTTCGGTAAATTTTTTAGTAGTAGTCTTACTCATACGCGGTTATTTTGGTTAGTACTTGTGAATTACATTAGGATAACGAGGGCATTTTTAACTTATTGCTTAATCTGTAAACATTTTTAAAGAGACTCCTCCTTTTAAACACAAAAGCCACTGAATCAGTGGCTTTTGTGTTTTATTTTACATGCTTATAACAACTTCTTTTTCGTCTATCAATTTACGAAGGTTAATTAATGCATAGCGCATACGCCCTAATGCTGTATTGATACTTACATTCGTTTGTTCAGAAATTTCTTTGAAACTCATATCATAGTAATGACGCATCATTAATACTTCTTTTTGTTCCAAAGGCAATTGATCGATCAATTTGCGGACATCTTTTCTTACCTGTCCTTTTATAATGTCTTCCTCAACATTTTTATCTTCCAGGTTCAATACACTAAATATATCAAACTCTTCCCCATCATCATTTACACCGCCACTAATGGTTGGCATACGTTTGTTTCTGCGGAAGGTATCTATAATCAGGTTATGGGTAATACGAAGCACCCAGGGTAAAAACTTACCTTCTTCATTATAGGACCCTTTTTTAAGAGTAATAATGATTTTAAAGAATGCATCCTGAAAGATATCTTCAGCAAGTGCTCTATCCTTTACAGTTAGCATAATGTAGCTAAAAATTCTGCGTTTGTGACGTTGAATCAATGTAGCAAGTGCTGTTTCGTCACCATTGATGTAATTAATAACGAGTTCTTGATCGTCAATAAACTGTTTCTGTGTAGGCATAGAACCTCCTTTTTTATTGGTTAGTTAGACTTATAAAAAAGTAACAGTTTATCCTATATTGTGGTCTCCTATGTTTTTAATTCAATTACTGGCGCAATTGAAAATGGTTAATTTTTAAAATTTGAGTAAAATCAATACTTATAGCGCATTTTTCTTTTACTTCAAAACAAATATACACCAAGAATCGAGAAAAACAAAAGTTAAATGATTAATTTTGCAAATCTTTTATTAAAGGGTCGGTTTTAGGATTCTAATGGTAAATTTTGGGGTATAGAAGGGTAAAAATTAACAAGGAAATTGATAAATGGCAAAGCCTGTTGAAATAGATAATTTAAGCTCGAAAGAGTACATATTAATTAAAGGTGCAAGGGTTCACAATTTGAAAAACCTGGATATTGCAATACCCAGGAATCAATTGATTGTTATTACTGGCCTTTCAGGATCAGGAAAGTCCTCTCTTGCTTTTGATACCCTTTATGCAGAAGGGCAAAGACGTTATGTAGAAAGCTTATCCTCTTATGCACGCCAGTTCCTGGGCCGTATTGATAAGCCCGATGTAGATTATATTAAGGGTATATCACCAGCAGTTGCTATTGAACAAAAAGTAAACACACGCAATCCACGTTCAACTGTCGGAACCTCCACAGAAATTTATGATTATCTTAAATTATTATATGCGCGTATTGGAAAGACCTATTCCCCTATTTCCGGTGGACAGGTAAAGCGGGATACTGTAACAGACGTTGTTGCATATATAAAAACTATACCTGAATCAACGCGTATTTTAATTTTATCTCCATTAAAATCAACAGGAGATAAATCATTAAAAAAACAACTGGAGCTTTTAGCACAACAAGGTTTTACACGTGTACTTTATCAGGATTCTGTTCAAAAAATTGAAGATTTCATAGAAACGAAATTTTCGGAAAAGAACACAATTTACATTGTCATTGATCGTGTTACAGTGAAACATGAAGATGAGGATACCGAAAATCGCATTTCCGACTCTGTACAAACGGCTTTCTACGAAGGTGGCGGTGATTGTATGATACAGGTTATTTCAGAAGAAAATGCTCCTCAAAAAGTAGAAGCAAGTGAACCCCGTCCAAAAACAAAAGCTACAAAAGGTAAAGTAAAACGCACGGAAACAGCACCAGAAGCCGCTCAAGGGAATAAATTGATTTCTTTTTCAAACCGCTTTGAATTGGACGGAATCACTTTTGAAGAACCCAGCACTCATTTTTTTAGCTTTAATAACCCAGTAGGAGCCTGCAAAACATGTGAAGGCTTTGGAAATGTGATGGGTATTGATGAAGATCTCGTTATTCCAAATAAAAACCTATCCGTTTTTGAAGATGCTATTGTTTGCTGGAAAGGGGATAAAATGAGTGAATGGAAAGATGTGCTTGTTAAGAATTCGCACAAATTTGATTTCCCGATTCATCGTCCGTTTTATGAGTTGAGTGCAAAAGAAAAGCAACTGTTGTGGACCGGGAACAAGCATTTTGAAGGGTTAAATGCATTTTTCCAATTTGTAGAATCGCAGGTTTATAAAATTCAATACCGCGTTTTATTATCACGCTATCGCGGAAAAACAGTTTGTCCGGATTGCTTAGGTACCCGCTTACGGAAAGATGCGTCTTATGTTAGAGTTGGGGACAAATCCATTACAGACGTAGTATTGATGCCTGTAAAAGAATCGCTGGAATTTTATAAAAAGATCCAACTTTCACCTTACGATAAAGAAATTTCAAAACGTATCTTAATTGAAATCACCAACCGCTTACAGTTTTTAGATGATGTTGGCCTGGGTTACTTAACGTTAAATCGTTTATCAAATACATTATCCGGTGGAGAATCACAACGCATCAACCTGGCGACATCCTTAGGAAGTAGCCTGGTGGGTTCCATGTATATTTTAGATGAGCCTAGTATTGGTTTACATTCAAGGGATACCGAACGTTTAATAAATGTACTTACCCATTTAAGAGATATTGGTAATTCGGTAATTGTTGTGGAGCATGATGAAGAGATTATGAAAGCTGCCGATCAATTGATCGATATTGGCCCAATGGCCGGAACTCATGGTGGACAATTAATTTTCCAGGGAACACATAAAGACCTGGAAGGTGAAACCGAAAGTCTCACTGCACGCTATTTAACAAAAAAAGAAAAAATACCTGTTCCCACTTCCAGAAGAAAATGGAACCGTTTTATTGAGCTTGAAGGCGCAAGAGAAAACAATCTGAAGGATGTGAACGTGAAATTTCCGTTGAATGTCTTAACGGTTGTTACTGGTGTGAGTGGTTCAGGAAAAACAACATTGGTGAAGCGAATTTTGTATCCTGCACTCAAAAAGATCCATGGTGGTTTTGGTGAGCAAACGGGAAGTTTCAAACGATTGGGCGGGGATATAAATGCTGTTTCTGCTGTTGAAATGGTTGATCAAAATCCAATTGGAAAATCATCCAGATCCAATCCCGTAACATATGTGAAAGCTTACGATGAAATCCGTACCCTGTTTGCAGATCAGGCCCTGGCAAAAAACAGAGGATATAAACCTTCTCATTTTTCATTTAACGTAGATGGTGGGCGTTGCGAAATTTGTGAAGGAGAAGGAGAAGTACAAATCGAAATGCAATTCATGGCAGATATTCATCTGGTATGTGAAGCCTGCAATGGTAAACGATTTAAACAAGACATTCTTGAAGTTGCATACAACAACAAGAACATTGCTGACATTTTGGATATGACGGTTGAAGAAGCGATCGTATTTTTTGAAACGGCCGAAAAACCTACTAATACAGAAAAGAAAATTGTTCAGAAATTAAAACCGTTGCAGGATGTTGGATTGGGATATGTACATTTGGGTCAATCCTCCAGCACATTAAGCGGTGGTGAAGCACAGCGTATTAAACTTGCTTCATTCCTTGGTATGGGACAGAATAGTTCAACTCCAACTTTATTTATTTTTGATGAACCAACAACGGGTTTACACTTTCATGATATTTCAAAATTATTATATGCCTTTAATGCATTGATCAATCACGGGCACTCCCTGATTATTATCGAACACAATGCAGAAGTTATTAAATGTGCGGATTGGGTTATCGATTTGGGACCTGAAGGTGGAAGCGAAGGCGGAAACATTGTTTTTGAAGGGGTTCCGGAAGATTTGGTAAAAGAAAAAAAATCATACACAGGCTTGCATTTAAAAGATAAATTGGACTAAATTGCAACGATGCAACAGATCAATAGAAAATATTTAGCCTGTATTTTATTTTTCCTATCGATTTTATTTTTTTTTCGCACTGTAAACTACAAAGCAGTTTGGGACGATGAACGTGCCCATTTTACTCCCGGTACACTGGAAGCAATGGATAAAGACATTGGTGTTTTTTGGGAAGTTCAATCCGGTATGTATATTCCACTCACCTACTCAACCTGGGGAATAGTAAAAAAAGTAGCTTCAACAACTGGTTTTAAACCTGCTCCATTTCATTTACTCAATGTCGTTATACATGGCTTAAATGGAGTATTGCTATTTTATTTTTTGCTATTGCTATTTAAAAATAATGCAAGCGCATTCTTTGGGAGCCTTCTGTTTTTAATTCATCCCTTGCAGGTAGAATCAGTAGCCTGGATATCCGAGTTCAGAGGGCTTTACGCTTCCTTTTTTTGTTTGATCTCGCTGCTGTTTTTTTTCAACTTCATGGAGAAAAAACACCCTGAAAAGTTACAGGAAATTATTTTTTCAAAAGGATTTATCTTTTCTTTTCTATTTTTCATTTGTGCATTGTTAGCTAAATCCACTGCTATTGTCTTGCCTTTTATTATTCTAATAATTGTGTGGAGGTTTTATACAAACAAAACCAAACCCGTTGCAATTTCTTTACTCATTTGGCTCCTGCCGATTATTATTATAACCTTCCTCCTGTTAAAAGCAGGTGCCCACGTACACACGAGCTTTCTGGAACGTATTGTCATTGCAGGATTTACATTGTTCTTCTATTTACAAAAGCTTTTTGTTCCTTATCCATTGGTGGCTTGCTATGGTTACATTCCGGATAATGTAGTGAACAATTCATTTTCGTATGTGGCACTTATTATCAGTATTGGTATTACCTATTTATTGATTCGCAAACGAAACCAGTTTCCTGACTTGTTTGCAGCCTTTCTGATTTTAGTTGCTTGTATACTTCCTGTGCTGGGTCTGATCCCATTTGAATATCAGAAATTTTCGACTGTTGCAGATCGTTATGTTTATTTCTCGTTCATTGGTGTTGCCTTGCTTATACCGTCGATATTAGCGCGTATACAGAAAAATTCATTTTTAAAAATGTGCGGCGTGCTGGCCATTGTCATCTTTTCAATATTAACGATCAAGCAAACGGCAACCTGGAAAGATGAATTTACATTATGGAACCATACATTACAACATGTTGACAACAGTGCCCAAACGTATTACAACAGAGGGGTGCAGTATTCGCTTAAAGGGAGTTTCAACAAGGCTATTGCTGATTATAATAAAGCGTTTGAGTTGGATCCTGAGAATACAGACATTCTTTTTAACAGGGCCAATGCTTTTGAAAACCTAAAGGATTTTGATGCCGCACTGAATGATTACAACACAGCATTAAAAGTGAATCCGAAAGATGGTGAACTTTACTATAAGCGTTCCAATATATTCTTTATTCAAATGAATTTGGATAAGGCGTTGGATGATGTGCAACGGGCGGAGCAATTTAAATACCCGGTTGATCCAAACTACAAAGGAATGTTGCTCAGTTTAAAATTTCAAAAATAAAGCTCAACTTTTACTATTTAATGAGAAACTATACATAAATGGGATGCTTTAGGATTGTTTTTACTTTTCAAGGACCTCTTCCTTAAACTGCAAATCAAACAAACGTTTATATTGTCCATTCATTTTCAGCAGTTCCTGATGATTACCCATTTCTACTATTTTCCCTTTATCCATCACAATGATCTTATCTGCTTTTTGAATGGTGGCCAACCTATGTGCAATAATAATGGATGTTCGGTCTTTTGTAAGAATATCAGTAGCTTGTTGAATTAATCGTTCAGAAGCTGTATCAATGGAAGATGTAGCTTCATCCAATATTAAAATTTTAGGGTTGTACACATACGCACGAATGAATGAAATTAATTGTCGTTGTCCAACAGATAACATCCCTCCTCTTTCCATTGCATTGTAATCATACCCATTTGGCAAGGCAGTGATAAAATCATGCGCACCAACAATTTTGGCAGCTTCCATAATTTGTTCTCTCGAAATGTTTGGATTGTTCAATGCAATATTATTCGCCAGTGTATCTGAAAACAAGAACACATCTTGCAGCACCACTCCAATATTCTTTCTTAAAGAGCCTAATTCGTAATCACGTACATCAATTCCATCAATGCTGATGACACCTTTGTTGTATTCATAAAAACGGTTCAATAGGTTGATGATACTGGATTTGCCTGCTCCTGTTGCACCAACCAATGCAACCGTTTGTCCTTTTTCAACGGAAAAAGAAATACCTTTGAGGACCCAAGGAGTAGTATCAGAAGCAGTGGATGAGCCTTCCGTCTTCGCCGAGGCTACGACGGACGCAGTCGTTAAAACTTCGTCTGATAAATATGCGAACCAAACATCTTTGAATTCGATTCTTCCCTCGATGTTTTCAGCAGTTTTTGTTCCCTCTGTTGAAATGAATTCCCTCGTATCAAGTACTTTAAAAACACGGTCAGAAGAGACCATTCCCATTTGCAAGGTATTGAAACGATCGGCTAATTGACGTATGGGACGGAACAACATGTTTAAATACATAATAAATTGCACCAGCTCTCCTTTGGTTGTGACACCTGCCAACAAACCTTTTCCACCCCACCAGATAAGTAAACCAATGGAAACAGAAGATAAAATTTCGACCACAGGAAAAAAGATGGAATATGCCATAATAGAGCGGATATTGGCATCCCGATGTTTTTTATTTATTTCATCAAATTTTTCAAATTCGGCTTGTTCACGATTAAAAATCTGAACGATATTTATCCCTGTAATGTGTTCCTGAACAAATGCATTCAATCTTGCCACTTGTGTCCGGACATCCTGAAAAGATGCACTTACCGAGCGTTTAAACAAATACGTTGCAAACAATAAAATAGGAATGGAAATGAGCGAAATAAGGGTGAGCTTAACATTAAATAACAGCATCAAGCTGAGGATAACTAATAATTTTAAGATATCACCGATAATAACAATCAAGCCTTCAGAAAAAATATCACCAATTACTTCCATGTCCGAAACAGCCCTTGTAACAAGTGTTCCAATTGGCGAATTGTCGTAATACTTTAAACGAAGATTAAGGATATGTTTATACAATTGCACGCGCATATCTTTGATAATGTACTGTCCCAACCGGTTAGTTAAATATCCGTCGGCAAACTGTACAATTGCTTCCAGCATTAATAAACCTATCAAAACCATTGTCATATACCCTAGCATCGTCGCATTAAAATTTGCAACATGCTTATCAATGGTATACTTCACTAAATATGGGCGTGCAGGAGCTATAAGTGAAAGTGAGATGGTTGTAATAGCCGCAAAAATAAAATTACCCTTGTAGGGTTTAACGTATGTAAATATTCGTTTAAGGATGATAAAGTCGACTGCTTTCCCTGAAACCTTTTTTTTCTTTTGCTTACTCATTAAAATAGTTTTGGGGATAAGTTACATTGGTTAAATACAAACCACATGCAGGAACAGATAATCCTGCAGCAGAACGATTTTTCTTTTCGATAATCTCCTGAAACTCCTGAACAGAAATTTTTCCTTTACCAACATTTATGAGCGTACCTACAATTGCTCTTACCATGTTTCGAAGAAAGCGATCGGCAGCAATTGTAAAAACCAGTTTGTCACCATCAGCTTTCCATTCGGCTTTATAGATTTTGCAATTATTCGTAAAATTTTGTGTATTGCTTTTTGCAAACGAAGAAAAGTCAAGATAATTAAACAGTGTTGCAGCAGCTTCATTCATTTGGTCTAGATCCAGCTCAAAGTATAAATACGAAGAACGATCAATTAAAAATGGATTTTTTTTAAAATGAATGTGGTATTCATAGGTTCTGGAAATGGCGTCAAACCTGGCATTTGCTTTTTCAGCAACTGAAATTATTTTTTGGATGGCAATATCTGCCGGCAATGCATTATTAAATTTAAAGATCCATTTTGTCTGATCTTCCAATAAATTTTTTGATGTGTCAAAATGGGCAAAATATTCGAGTGCATGCACTCCGGTATCTGTTCTTCCACAACCGGTAATAAAAACGGGTTCATTCAATAAACGGGATAACATCTCATTCAAAACTTGCTGAACAGTAGTAAATGTGTTCTCCTGAATTTGCCAACCATGATAAGCTGTTCCGTTGTATGATAATTGGATAAAATAACGTTGCACCTGAAAAAATTTTCGAACTGTTTATTTGAAAACAGTTACGTGCAAAGGTATAAAAAGTACTGAGAAAATTCATGAAACAGAGCAAGATAGCATTAACAAATTTTAACAGCGAAAAACACTTGTTAATGCTGGTTTTCTGTTTATTTTTGTGACAATCAAAATATTGAATTTACATATTATCAATATCAAAAAACAATGACGGATATAAAAGAATTAAACGAGCGCATTCAGCGTGACAGTGCCTTTGTAGATTTACTAACTATGGAAATGGACAAAGTAATTGTTGGACAAAAATACATGGTTGAACGTTTATTAATCGGTTTATTATCAAATGGTCATATTTTGCTTGAAGGTGTACCCGGGTTAGCAAAAACACTGGCAATTAAATCATTGGCATCTACTATTCATGCGGATTTTAGTCGTATTCAATTTACACCGGATTTGTTACCTGCCGATTTAATTGGTACAATGATTTACAATCAAAAGAAAGAAGAATTTACTGTACGTCAAGGTCCTATTTTTTCTAATTTCATTTTAGCGGATGAGATTAACCGTGCTCCGGCAAAAGTACAAAGTGCTTTACTTGAGGCCATGCAGGAAAAACAAGTTACTATTGGTGAGCAAACATTTAAATTACCAAATCCGTTTTTGGTATTGGCCACACAAAACCCTGTTGAGCAGGAAGGTACCTACCCATTACCGGAAGCTCAGGTCGATCGTTTCATGTTAAAGCTTGTTATTGGTTACCCTAGTAAAGAGGAGGAACGTAAAATCATTCGTCAGAATTTAGCTTCTGAATCGATAAGTGTCAATGCGGTATTAACGAAAGAAGATATTTTGAAAGCACGTCAGGTAGTAAAGGATGTGTACATGGATGAAAAAATTGAAAAATACATTATCGACATTGTGTTTGCGACACGCTACCCAGGTGAATACAAACTTAATAAATTTGAAGGTTTAATTAATTTTGGCGGATCACCACGTGCAAGTATAAATCTGGCTTTGGCTGCAAAAGCATATGCCTTTATTAAACGCAGAGGATATGTTATTCCGGAGGATATTCGTGCCATTTGTACCGATGTGTTGCGTCACCGTATTGGCTTGACCTATGAAGCAGAAGCTGAAAACATTACGACCGAAATGATTATCAATGAAATTTTGAATACGGTAGAGGTACCGTAGGCCTTCGCTGAAGGTACGGCCTACGCAGTAAGCCCACACATCTTCGTTAACTTTAATAACGAAGATGAAGAGCGACAATTATCAGTTTATTTTAATTTTTACAATTAATTTACTTTAAGTGATCGGAACAATTTGATCCTTTGCTTTTCATCCGCCGAAGCTTCAGCGAAGACGGAAAGGTTTCGGCCAAATAAACATGGAAACAAGCGCATTATTAAAGAAAGTCAGAAAAATTGAAATCAAAACCCGTGGATTGTCTAACCACATTTTTTCGGGGGAGTATCACAGTGCGTTTAAAGGTCGTGGTATGACCTTCAGTGAGGTACGTGAATATCAGGCCGGTGATGATATCCGCTCAATTGACTGGAACGTAACTGCACGATTTAACAATCCTTATGTAAAAGTTTTTCAGGAAGAGCGTGAAATGACCGTTATGCTTCTTGTTGATGTAAGTGCATCCGGGGAGTTTGGAACAAACAAACAATTGAAACAAGAGTTGATCACCGAATTATGTGCGGTTCTTTCGTTTTCAGCTATTCAAAACAACGACAAAATCGGCGTTGTTTTTTTTACCGATAAAATTGAAAAATTTATTCCTCCTAAAAAAGGAAAGGCTCATATCCTTCGTATTATCAGGGATCTAATTGAATTTGAACCGGAACATAAAAAAACGGATATCCGACAAGCGTTACGTTATTTAACCAATGTTATCAAAAAGAGAAGTATTGCGTTTGTTATTTCTGATTTTATTGCCGACGATTTTTCGGATGCAATAAAAATTGCAAACAAAAAGCATGATCTTGTTGCATTGCGTATTTATGATAAACGGGAGCAGGAATTACCCAATGTTGGATTGATTAAAGTAATGGATACAGAAACCGACCAACTGAAATGGGTAGATACCGCGGATAAAAACATACGTATGCATTTTGCCGCCGTAGCAAAAAAGAGAGAAGCTTATTTAAAAGATTTGTTCAATAAAAGCGGTGTTGATTCTGCAAACATAAGTACTTCCGGCTCCTATATACAGCCATTGATGAATTTATTTAAAAAGAGAGAGGCTAAATAATTTGATATTCTTGAAACAGCAAATGAATCCGCAGCTTTGGCAGTTAAATATAATAAACAGGATGAGAAGTGTATTTTCATATCTAAAAAACCCGTTAAGCTTTTTAATAGGAGTAATTTTATTTAGTTCACTTTCTTCCCATACCCTTGCACAAGATGTAACTGCAAATGCCCATCATGAGATAAAAGTTGATGTAAGATTGGATAGCTCTGCTATTCAGATCGGGCAACAAACAAAACTTACGCTTACTGTTGAATATAAAGTAAACAGCAATGACAGAGTTCATATTCAATGGCCTGAAATTCATGATACACTTCGCAAAGAAATAGATGTAGTAGAACAAACAAAGATTGATACGCTTATTCCGAACAAAGATGATCCGTTTACATTTGTTCAAACCAAAACACTTTATATCACTTCTTTCGATTCGGGATATTGGGCCATTGAACCTTTTAAATTTATTGTTAACGGTGATACCACCGGTGTATACTCGGATGCTCTTTTACTAAGTGTATCAACAATTGATGTGGATACAACACAAGCTATTAAAGATATTAAACTACCTTATTCTGTTTCTTACTCTTGGATTGACTGGATAAAAGATCATAAGTTGTTAATTGCCGGCATATGGGCAGGTATCATTGTGCTTATTCTGATTATCTATTTTATCCAAAAATCGCTTAAAAATAAGCCTCCTCCGGTTGTTAAAGAAGAAATTAAAGTTCCACCTCATATTGTTGCTCTTGAAAAGCTGGAAAAGCTCAAGAACGACAAGTTGTGGCAGGAAGGAAAGTTGAAACTGTATTATATCTCATTAACGGATATAATCCGTGAATACATTGAACATCGCTATAAAATACAAGCTTTGGAACAAACAACAGAAGAAATCCTGACTAGCTTTAGAAATGTGGCCATTGATAAGGAAAGTCAGGAAAAACTAAGGCAGATATTATTGCTTGGTGATTTGGTTAAGTTTGCGAAGGAACATCCATTGCCAAACGAAAATGAAATGAGTATGAACAATGCATTTGATTTTGTAAACGGAACAAAACGTGAGGAAGACAATGCAGTGGTAACAGATACTACTTCAGCAGAATAATAATTTAAAATGTAGAGAAAGAAGATGTTTAATTTTTTCAGTGATATAACATTTGCAAACAAGGAGCTGTTGTGGCTATTATTGATTGTTCCGGTTATCATCATTTGGTATATTCTAAAAAACAAAACCTATCATGCTGAACTAAAAGTTTCATCTTTATCCGGTTTTAATGGAATTAAGCCCACTTTAAAAACGAGACTAAGACACAGCGTGATTGTCCTTCGAACGCTGGCAATTATTTTAATTATCATTGTGTTGGCGAGACCACAATCACGATCCAGCTGGAAGGATATAAAAACAGAAGGAATAGACATTGTGCTGGCATTGGATATCTCCAGTAGTATGCTTGCAAAAGATTTTAAGCCTAATCGCCTGGATGCTGCAAAAGAAATTGCAGCAGAATTTATTGATAGTCGCCCCAACGATCGCATTGGATTGGTCATTTTTAGTGGTGAAAGCTTTACACAGTGTCCGTTAACAAGTGATCATGCTGTTATTAAAAATTTATTTTCAGGCATTCAAACCGGAATGGTGAAAGACGGAACAGCAATCGGTGATGGTTTGGCGACAGCAGTGTCGCGGGTAAAAGACAGCAAAGCGAAGAGCAAAGTAGTAATTTTACTTACGGATGGTGTAAATAATCAAGGTTCAGTTCCACCGCTTACCGCAGCAGAAATTGGAAAAGCATTCGGTGTGAGAGTTTACACTGTTGGTGTAGGTTCGGTCGGAAAAGCATTATCACCAACCGGAATTATATACGCAGATGGAACGATGGAATATGTATACGCAGATGTAGAAATTGATGATAAAACCCTTACTGAGATTGCTGACATGACGGGTGGAAAGTATTTTAGAGCAACAGATAACGATAAGCTTAAAGAGGTATATAAAGAAATTGACCGAATGGAAAAAACAATTTTTGAGGAAAAAAATTTCACCAATAAAGCAGAGCATTTTTTGCCATTTGCGATTACTGCTGCGTTGTTATTGTTGGCTGAGTTTTTATTAAGAAACAATATATTCAGAAGTATTTCATAAATATGTTTCAATTAGAGAATAAATATTTTTTAGCTGCTTTTGTTCTGATCCCCTTATTTATTCTGTTGTACGGGTTTACAGTAAGATGGAGAAAAAGGGCCATACAACTGTATGGTGAGCCGGCTGTAATTAAAAAGCTAATACCAGACATTTCTGTTAACAAACGTTTCGCTAAATTCATTTTATTCCTTTTAGCATTTGCTTTCTTGATCATTGGAATTGTGAATCCTCAAATTGGAACCCGGCTTGAAAATGTGAAACGCAGCGGAGCAGATTTAATGATTTGCCTGGATGTATCGAATAGTATGCGAGCACTGGATTTAAGCCCAAGCAGATTGGGTAAAGCCAAAATGGCCATTTCCAAGCTCATTGATAAATTAAATGGGGATCGAATTGGGATCATTATTTTTGCAGGAGAAGCATTTGTGCAATTACCAATAACAACAGACTATGCTTCATCCAAACTGTTTTTAGAAAGCATTTCGCCGGAAATGATTCCAACACAAGGAACCAATATTGGTGATGCAATTGATCTTTCTATGGAATCATTTGGGAAAGATGAAGGAAAAAACAAAGCGATTATTATCATCACTGACGGAGAAGACAACGAGTCGTCCGGCGTAAAAGCAGCTCAGCATGCTGCTGAAAAAGGAGTTGCTATTTATACAATCGGTATGGGATCTCCGGATGGTGCACCAATACCAGTCTATACAAACGGTGTACGGGAAGGCTATAAAAAAGATAAAGAAGGCAATACAATCGTAACCCGTCTGAATGAACAAACATTACAGGAAATTGCTGCAGCAGGAAATGGAATTTTTGTTAGAGCCACCAACTCGGATGCCGGATTAAACAATGTATTAAATGCAGTTGATAAATTGGAAAAAAAGCAATTTGAAAGTAAAATGTACAGCGACTATGAGGATCGTTTTCAGATATTTATTTTTATTGCCTTTTTATTGCTTCTTGTTGAAATATTTATCAGTGAGCGAAAAAGTAGATTATACAAACGATTGAAGCTATTTGAAAATGAAAAATAATAAGTTGTGTACATTTTTCTATTGGCAACCTGTCACATGGCTGGTGATGTTGATCTTTTTGCCTGCTGTTAATTATGCACAACAAAAGGGAAAAAAAGAGATTAAGCAGGGAAATGAATCATTTGAAAGCAAGAATTATAAAGACGCGGAAAAAAAATACAAAGACGCATTAAAAAAAGACAAAGATTCGTATAGCGCTTCTTTCAATTTGGGAGATGCTTATTACCAGCAAGGAAAATACGAAGAGGCTGCTCAGGAATTTCAAACGTTAACACATCGTGCAACTTCTAAGGATAGCTTAGCAAAAGCGTATCACAATTTGGGAAATTCGCTTTTAAAATCAAAAAAATATCAGGAGAGTGCGGATGCTTATAAAAATGCATTGAAAAACAATCCGAATGATGATGATACGCGTTACAATCTTGCATATGCACAACAAATGCTGAAACAACAGCAGCAACAAGACAAAGACAAAAACAAAGACAAAAAGGATAATAAAGATAAAAAAAACAAGGATAAAAAAGATCAGAAGAACGACGATAAAAAGGACAAGGATAACAAAGATAAAGATAAGCAGGATCAACAAAACAAGGATAAGAAGGACAAAAACAAGGATAAAAAAGAACAGCAACAACCAGATCAGATTTCAAAAGAGGATGCTCAGCGTTTGTTAGATGCCTTACAAAATGATGAAAAAAATGTTCAGAATAAAGTGAAGAAAGGCAAGCAGGGAATTAAAGTTAAAATTGAAAAAGATTGGTAAGCCATTTAAATGGCAATTTATATAGTGAAATGAAAAAGTTAATTATTCTTTTATTATTTATTACCTCATTAGCGAATCCATCATTCGCTCAGAAGCTTACTATACAAGCAAGTAAGACCTCTGTTGCAGTTGGAGAACCTTTTCAGGTTACTTTCTCTTTAAATGGAAGTGGTAGCGAAATGAAAGTTGCTCACCTGAATGAATTTGATATTTATCAAGGTCCCTACAACTCATCCAGCATGTCAATTAACAATGGTGTTGTTACGCAATCATACTCCCTAACCTATGTGCTGGGTGCAAAAAAAGAAGGTAAAATCCCCTTAGGCCCGGCAACCATTAATGTGAATGGAAATACAGTAACATCCAATACATTGATGATTGATGTAGCAAAAGCTGGTACAAATCCGAATAATAATGGCCAATCCGGTTCACCGCATGCTACGAAAGCAGAAAATGAAAACATGTTTTTAAACAGTTCCGTTAGCAAAACAAAAGTACATATTGGCGAAGAATTAACGCTATACTATAAATTGTATTTCAGGGCTGATGTTATTAATTACAGTGTTTCAAAAATGCCGGCAATGGATGGCTGCTATGTTCAGGACGAACAAATAAACCCATCTGCAATAACACAAGAAGTTGTGGATGGCAAACCGTATAATGTTTCTGTCTTGAAAAAAACATATGTTATTCCACAACGTACCGGCAAGATTACCATTAATCCGATGGAAGCTGATTTCCTGGTGCGTCAGCAATCTACCAGAAGACCGCAAAGTTTATTTGATCAAATAATGGGAGGTGGTTATGAAGAAGTAAAGGTTAAACTCAGAAGTAAACCATTGACAATTGATGTAATACCATTACCTGAAACCAACAAACCAGCAAGCTTTGCAGGAGCTGTAGGAAACTTTTCGTTTAAAGCATCCCTTTCAAAAGATAAAGTAAAGGCCAACGAAGCAATTAACCTCACGATTACAGTAACGGGAAAGGGTAATTTAAAACTTGTTGACCCGATAAAAGTAAATTTCCCGGAAGATTTTGAAACCTATGATCCGAAAGTAACGCAAAACATTTCCAATACAAATGGACTTGGCGGTTCTAAAACATTTGATTATTTAATTATTCCGAGACATGAAGGTGATTACAAAATAGACAACCTGGATTTTAGTTATTTTGATCCGGTAAAAAAGGAATATGTTGTTTTACCATCGCCTGAATTCCATATCCATGTTGACAAAGGCGACCCGAAAGATGCTGGTGCAAGTGTGTATACCCCACGCAGCCAGGAAGAGTTAAAGGTATTGGGTGATGATATACGTTACATAAAAACAGATGCGCCGGAATTTAAATCGACGGAAGATTATTTTTTCAACAGTTTCCCTTTTTGGGTAGGCATATTGTTCCCTGTTCTAGGCTTTGTTGCATTCTATTTTATCCGTAAAAAGAATATAGAACTAAATCGTGATCAGGTAGCAGTAAAAGGCAGAAAAGCTACAAAAATAGCTAGAAAGCGCCTGGTTGTTGCTGAACAAAGTTTAAAAGCCTCCAACAAAGAACAGTTTTACATAGAAATTTCTCAGGCATTGTATGGATATACGGGTGACAAACTCAATATTTCAGTTGCAAATCTTACAAAAGAAAACATTAGTAACACACTGAAACAAAAAGGAGTTAGCGAAGTCACTATTGAAAATTTAATCAACACGCTCAACACTTGTGAATATGCCAGATATGCTCCGAATGCAGTATCCGGAGATTTACAAACAATTTATAACAATACTGTTGAACTTATTACAACACTGGAAAATGAAATCAAATAAATTATATATTCTGCTGGTTTGTGTTTTATTTTCAATTCGTTTAAGTGCAAGTGATTATGCTATAACATTTGCAAACGCAAATACAGCTTATGCAAAAAAGGATTATGCAAAGGCAATTGAGTTGTATGAATCGATTGTTGCGGATAACCAACAAGCTTCGTCATTATTTTTCAATCTAGGGAACGCTTATTTTCAAACAGGAGATTTTGCACATGCCATCTTAAATTATGAACGTGCAAAAAAATTGAATCCGGATGATGAAGACATACTGATAAATTTAAAATCGGCCAATCAAAAAATAGAAGATAAAATAGAAGTTGCACCTGCCCTATTTTTATTGACATTAAAAGAAAAACTCATCACCCTGCTTAGTGAAAAGTCGTGGTCATTATTGTGCATACTCTTTTTGGTTCTGGGTGCTATACTGATTGGTATTTTCATCAGCTCCACTCATTACCTCTTAAAAAAAGCAGGCTTTTATTTGGGAAGCGGATCACTTATTTTATTTATAGCTACTTTTTTTATTGCTAAAAGCAGCTATAATGCTGCCCGATTGCACAATGAAGCCATTGTAACAGTAGCTTCTGTAACGGTTTATGGTTCCCCATCCGATTCAAGTACTAAGTTATTTATTCTTCACAAAGGCAGCAAAGTCGTTATTCGTGATGAGAATGAAGGTTGGATGGAAATAAAAATTGCCAACGACAATGTTGGTTGGATCAAGAACATTCAGGTAGAAAAAATTTAGTTGATTCATTTGCTTTGCTATGCTTCGAATCGCACTCTTATCAGACACTCACAATTACCTTGACCCTAAGCTATTCAAATATTTCGAAGAATGTGATCAGATATGGCATGCGGGTGATATCGGAACGGTTGCCATTGCTAAGGAGCTTTCATCAATTAAACCACTTATTGCCGTTTATGGAAATATAGATGGAACTGATGTTCGTAAAGAATACCCTAAAAATCAACATTTTATGTGTGAGCAGGTCCCCGTTTTTATGACGCACATTGGTGGGTACCCTACTCGCTATAACCAGGAAGCATTGGAAGAAATTAAGCAATCCCGTCCACAGTTATTTATCTGCGGACATTCTCATATTTTGAAGGTACAGTTTGATAAAACCTACAATCTACTGCATATGAATCCGGGAGCCGCAGGGGTACATGGGTTTCATAAGGTAAAAACCTTACTGCGGTTTACGATAGATCTGGATAAGATCAAGGATTTAGAGGTTATTGAGCTGGGGGTAAGGGCATAATAGAGGAGACAATATTAAAAATATCCACTCACAGTGGGCTGTGTCCGTTCGAGCGGAGTCGAGAACTGTGGGGGGCTTATAAGGTGCCTCAGCATAAGCCTGCGCTTAGTTCTCGACTCCGCTCGAACGGACACGACGCACAGTTCATCGGTATTTCAAACGATTTCGCCTTAAATTCAATGAACCCAGTATACTGCCCGGTAATCATTTAAACTCCCTTCAAAAAAAAATATTTTTTTTATATTAAAATTAATTGTATCATTGCAGAGCGTTTCCGCTGTTATGTATTCTCATAACATTCAAAATCAGAAATTTTACCCAAAATCAAAATACCTTATTTTATTTCACTCCTAAAATAAATCCATTTCCCGATTGGTACTTAACCAAATAAAAAAAATATGCACGACATTATAGAATTGAACAACAAGCTTGTTGGTGAGCTGAAAGAGATTGCGAAAAATTTAAATATCCCTAAGTACGAAACCTTGAAAAAGCAAGAACTTATTTATAAGATTCTTGATCAGCAAGCGCTGAATACAACCGGAGGAAGTGGAGAAAATTTGGAAAACCAGAGTTCTGGTGCTAAACCAGAGGAACAGAAAACACTTCGCCCACGAAGAGTAAGGCTTGACAACATCGATACAGAGCCGAAAACACGCGCTATTTTATCATCAGATGATGATTTTCATCACCCGGTTCATAAGCCTGAAACACAAGATATCGATCATAATACTGCTTCAACAGAAGATACAGATAAATCAAAAGAAGATATTGAAACGAATGAAGAGCATAGCTCTGCTGAGATTACGGCACATGATACAAATGGAGGTACTGAACAACACTCCGACCTTCCTTCAAACGATGACAAACCGAACGATACCACCGGTTTTGAACGCAGAGACAATCAAAACAGAAATAAATATAACAATCCACGCCAGCAAGATTTATATAACTTTGATGGAATTGTGTCGAGCGAAGGTGTGTTAGAGATCATGCCGGATGGATATGGTTTTTTAAGATCTTCAGATTACAATTATCTGAACTCACCGGATGATATTTATGTATCTCAATCACAAATTAAATTATTCGGATTAAAAACAGGTGATACCGTACGTGGTAGCATTCGTCCACCAAAAGAAGGAGAGAAATATTTTCCATTAATTAAGGTAGAAAAAATAAATGGACGTGAACCGGCATTTGTTCGCGACCGTGTTCCATTTGATTATTTGACGCCACTTTTCCCATATGAGAAATTTAAATTAACGGGGCACCCACAACAAAATTTATCTTCCCGTGTATTTGATTTGATCACACCTATAGGTAAAGGGCAACGTGCACTGATTGTTGCACAACCCAAAACCGGTAAAACTGTTTTATTAAAAGACATTGCCAATGCCATTGCTGCGAATCACCCGGAAACATACTTAATCATTTTATTGATTGATGAGCGCCCGGAAGAGGTAACAGATATGGCAAGAAGTGTAAAAGCAGAAGTAATTGCTTCTACATTTGATGAACCAGCGGAAAGACATGTGAAGATCGCAAACATAGTGCTTGAAAAAGCAAAACGTATGGTTGAGTGCGGACACGATGTATGTATTTTGTTAGACTCCATTACACGCTTGGCACGCGCTTACAATACGGTACAACCAGCTTCTGGTAAAGTACTTAGTGGTGGTGTGGATGCAAATGCGTTACACAAACCTAAACGCTTTTTTGGTGCTGCCCGTAAAATTGAAAATGGCGGATCACTCACGATTATTGCTACAGCACTTACTGATACCGGCTCTAAAATGGATGAAGTTATCTTTGAAGAGTTTAAAGGTACCGGTAACTCCGAAATTCAACTGGATCGTAAACTTGCCAACAAACGTGTTTACCCTGCAATTGATATTGTTGCATCCAGCACCAGAAGAGATGATCTATTGGTGGATAAAGAGACACAACAACGTGTTTGGATCTTACGTAAACACTTATCAGATATGAATCCTGTTGAAGCAATGGAATTCATGAGGGATCGCATGAAAAACACACAAACGAATGAGGAGTTCCTGATTTCAATGAATGGCTAACAGTTCAGGATCAATTAAAATTGTTTATTAATGAAACGCTCATTAAATATTGTATTGGGAGTTGGAGTTGGCATTATCAATTGCATTTTCTGGTACGTCCAATCGAAGATTAAAACCTGCTATGAAGTTGATTCGATTGAACTGAGCAGGTTACTCTTTACAATAGCCTCTCTGGTTATTGGTATTTTCCTGGTTGTTTTCATAGCAAGAAAACAAAATAACGGGCTACTTGATTTTAAGGATGGATTCAAAGCAGGAATAACGTATGCACTGTTTTTAGCATTGATCCTCTCTATTTTCCATTATTGCTATTATAAATTTATTGCTCCGGATGTAATTGATTATTATGTGAATGACCGAATGCATCTGGATTTACTCGCAAAAAAAATTAAACAGGAAGATGTTGTGAAATCCGAAAAAGACTTAAGAAGTTATTTTACTCCTTTCAGAATGTTTATGACAACAACAATGCAGGGATTGATTATTTCACTAATAGCAGCCGGTATCTTCAGAAAAAAGGGACAAAAACTTCCATTTAGTGAGAATTAGTTACCGGGTTTGTTTGAATTGTTAACTTTGGTTTTATTAAAGATATACTATGTGTGGCATTACAGGCATTCTTGCATTTAATTCAACCGGTAAAAAATACGTAAGCAAGATTGACAATGCTACCAAATCCCTTCAAAACAGAGGGCCTGACGGAGAAGGCATTTATCATTACCTGCATGGCGCCCTTGGACACAGACGTTTGTCAATTATCGATACAAGCGACGCCGCCAGCCAACCCTTTACAGACCCTACGGAACGTTACACCATTGTTTTTAACGGTGAAATATTCAACTACAAACAATTAAGAGCACAGCTTGAAAGTAAAGGTATTGCTTTTAAATCCCATAGTGATACAGAAGTTTTATTGTATCTGTTTATTGCAGACAAAGAAAAATGCCTCTACCAACTGGATGGAGAATTTGCATTTGCGATTTATGACAAACAATTGGAGCAGCTGTTTATTGCCCGCGACCGGTTTGGTGTAAAACCTTTATACTATTATAAAGATACAGATCGGTTTGTATTTGCATCGGAGATGAAAGCCCTGCTGGCTTTTGAAATTCCTAAAATAATTGACACAGCCTCTCTGCAAACCTATCTGCATCTGAATTATATCCCTTCCCCCCACTCCATATTTGAGCATGTGTGGAAATTACCTGCAGGAACTTTTATGACCATTGAAAACAATGGAAAAACGCATCAACAAAATTACTACTCCATTTCCCATCAATATGATGAAACACATTTGCAGGGCTATGAAGCGTCAACACAGGAGTTAAAAAAATTATTGGAGTATGCTGTTGAACAACGTATGATTGCAGATGTTCCGCTTGGTTCGTTTTTAAGTGGTGGTATTGACTCTTCTATTATTTCAGCAATTGCAGCGCAGCGCACCAAACACCTCAACACGTTTTCCATTGGTTATAAAGATGAACCTCTTTTTGATGAAACAAAATATGCGCAACTTCTTTCAAAAAAATACAAAACAGAACATACTGTTTTTCAGCTAAGCAATGCTGATTTATATAATGATTTGCATACCATGCTCGATTATATTGATGAACCTTTTGCCGATTCTTCGGCACTGGCCGTCAATATTTTAAGTATGCATACCAAAAAGCATGTAAAGGTTGCACTTTCGGGTGACGGCGCGGATGAATTATTTGCGGGTTACAACAAGCATGAGGCAGAATTGCTTGCTGCCGGAAACGGTTTACGGGCACGTGTTTTAAAGGCCAGCTATCCCCTGTTGAAACATTTACCAAAATCCAGGAACAGTGTATCCGGTAACACGCTTCGAAAATTACAAAAATTTTCGGAAGGAATGAACCTTACTGATAGTGAACGTTACTGGCGATGGGCAGGTTTTACAAATGATACATCAGACGAGTGTTTGCTTGTAAAAACATCACCAGAATACGAATTCCGTAAAAAAGAAATTTTAAAACACATCTCTGCAGATTATAATTCGGTTTTACTAACGGATATGCAATTGGTGCTGGAAAATGATATGCTGGTGAAAGTGGATCGGATGAGTATGAACCAGAGCCTGGAAGTAAGGGTGCCTTTTTTGGATCATAAAATTGTTGATTTTGCATTTACATTACCGGTGAATTATAAAATTGAAGGTAATCAGCGAAAAAAAATTTTAAAAGATGCATTCAGGGATATGTTACCCGAAGCGCTTTTTCATCGTAAAAAACAAGGTTTTGAAGTTCCACTTTTAAAATGGTTTCGGACCGATTTAAAATCCCTCATTCTGGAAGAATTGCTTGAAGACGGTTTTATTAAAGAACAAAAAATATTTAAGCCCGAAGCGATTAAAAAATTAAAAAAACAATTGTTTTCTTCCAATCCGAATGATGCAATAGCAAAAATTTGGGCGCTCATTGTTTTTCAGTATTGGTACAAAAAACATATTATTCTATAATGATAAAGATGTTCAATAAAATCGGCAAAGGTGTGCGATAGCGTCCGTTCGAGCGGACACTTACACACACTTCATCACAATTTGTATGAAGCCTTCCGATAATTCCAAACATTAAAAGGTAGTAGCTACTAATGAATAAATCCGACATCCCTAACCACAACCCTATTCGTGTTCTTCGCATTATTAATCGTTTTAATTTAGGTGGTCCAACCTACAATGTAGCTTACCTGAGTAAATATCTATCTGCCGATTTTGAAACATTATTGGTGGGTGGTGCAAAAGATGATTCTGAAGAAAGCTCTGATTTTATCGTAAACAACCTGGGGCTAAAACCTATTATAATTGAAGAGATGCAACGTTCCATTAATTTGAAAAAGGATTGGGCAGCTTATCTTAAATTAAAAAAAATCATACAGGAATTCAAACCGGATATTGTACATACACATGCTTCAAAAGCAGGTACATTGGGACGACTTGCTGCTTCCAGTTGTGGGGTTCCACTTATTGTTCACACCTTCCATGGTCATGTTTTTCATTCGTATTTTGGGAAATTAAAAACAACATTTTATAAAAATATTGAACGTTTCTTAGCAAAAAAATCAACCGCAATTATTGCAATCAGCGAGAAACAAAAAGAAGAACTTACCAGTATCCATAGAATTTGTAATCCGGAAAAAGTTGTCGTAATTCCGCTTGGTTTTGATTTAAGCAAATTTCAGGTTAACCAGGAAGCGAAAAGAAAAGCGTTTCGCGACCGGTACCGTGTTTCGGATGATGAGTTGGTTGTTTCAATTATCGGGCGATTGGTAAGTGTAAAAAACCATGCATTATTTTTAGAAGGTATTAAACGTGTTTCGGAAAAAACATCACAAAAAATAAGAGCATTTATTGTTGGTGATGGCGAAAACAGAGAATTGATTGAAGCAAAGGCCCAATCATTGGGATTGGCATTTTCAGATGCAGCACACAGTTCAAGCAAAACCATCCTCACCTTTACATCCTGGATAAAGGATATCGATATAGCTTTGGCAGGGAGTGATATTATTACGCTAACTTCTTTTAATGAAGGAACTCCTGTAAGCCTTATTGAGGCACAAGCTGCTAACAAACCTATAGTGTCAACCAACGTTGGAGGAATAGAAAATGTAGTACTACCGGGCATTACGGCCCTGTTGTGTAAAAATGATGATGTAGATGAATTCACGGAGCAACTATTAAAAATTACGGAAAGTGAAACTACACGGGATAAAATGGCACAGGAAGGTTGGAAGCATGTGAAGGAAAAGTTTCATTTTACCCGATTGGTAAATGATATGGAGCTCATGTACAGGAAATTACTTCGCAAGTAGCGAATATTACAATTTTTATCGCAATCCAGAATATTTTCTAACTTTGTT
>DAORKB010000011.1:0-29074 GCA_035439365.1 Bacteroidia bacterium | reverse complement strand
CCGAACGAAACATTAAAGCCGGAGAAGAGATTTTTGTAAGCTATGGCAAAGAGTATTGGAAAGATATTGCCTACAACATTAAATTAGAAGAAGAAAAGAAAGAGGCAAAAAAACTGGAGAAAGAGAATAAAAAGAAGGACAAGGATAAGGATAAGAAGAAAAAGAAATAATCTAGGATTATTTCTTTTCTAATTTTGCTGCCTGCAAGGTATTCAATAACAAAGCTGCAATGGTCATTGGTCCTACTCCACCCGGAACCGGCGTGATATAAGATGCTTTCGCAGATACTTCATCAAAGTCAACATCACCAACCAGCTTAAATCCGCTCTTTGTTTTATCGGATGTAATACGATTAATACCAACATCAATAATGACAGCGCCGGGCTTTACCATATCTGCTTTTAGATATAAGGGTTTACCCAATGCCACAATTAAAATATCCGCTTGTAATGTAAAGTCCTTTAGATTGGATGTTTGACTATGCGTAAGTGTTACCGTGCAATTTCCGGGATTGGTATTACGTGTTAAAAGAATACTGATCGGAGATCCGACAATGTTACTCCGTCCAATAACCACACAATGCTTACCTGCTGTCGGAATGTTGTAACGTTGCAATAATTGAACAATGCCATAAGGAGTTGCCGGCAGATACGTCTGTAAATTCAACACCATACGCCCAACATTCTTCGGATGAAAACCATCCACATCTTTCTTCGGATCGATGGCTTCAATGATTTTGTGTTCTTTTATATGAGCAGGTAAAGGTAATTGAACAATGTAACCATCAATGTCTTTATCCACATTCAACTCTGCTATTTTAGCCAGCAATTTATTTTCAGTAGTGGTATCCGGCATGCGGATAAGTGTGGAATTGTACCCCACATTTTCACAAGCTTTTACCTTATTTGCAACATAGGCTTCACTGGCTGGATCGTTTCCTACCAGAATCGCTGCAAGGTGAGGAACTTTACCATTGTTCTTTTTTATTTCTTCAACAGCAGTTCTTACTTCTTGCTGAATGTCTAAGGAAATTTTTTTACCGTCAATTAATGTTGCCAAAATCGTTTTAAATTAAAACCCGCCTTTGCTTACTGAGGATGATAGCTAAAGCGGATACGTTTTACATTCTGCCCATACCAGGCATGTTTTTCATCTGGCTCATCATCTTGGCCATTTGTTGTTTATTACCCATCATCTTCATCATCTTACGGGTTTCATCAAATTGTTTGATCAATCGGTTTACTTCCTGAATATTGGTACCACTGCCTCTGGCAATACGCTCTCTGCGTTTACCATTCAATATTTCAGGTGTTTCACGTTCGGCCGGTGTCATGGATGAAATAATGGCTTCAATGCTTTTGAATGCATTGTCATCAATATCAACACCTTTCAATGCTTTACCTACACCGGGAATCATACCCACCAAATCTTTGATGTTTCCCATTTTCTTTATCTGTTGCAATTGAGATAAAAAATCGTTGAAACTGAATTGGTTCTTTGCAATTTTTTTATGTAAGAGTCTTGCTTCTTCTACATTGTATTGTTCCTGTGCACGTTCAACAAGGGTAACCACGTCGCCCATTCCCAGGATACGATCGGCCATACGACTTGGATGGAACACATCAATGGCTTCCATTTTTTCGCCTGTACCAATAAACTTGATCGGTTTGTTAACAACTGAACGAATGGATAAAGCTGCTCCACCTCTTGTATCACCATCTAATTTTGTAAGTACAACCCCATCAAAATTTAAGCGATCATTAAAAGTTTTTGCAGTATTTACGGCATCTTGCCCGGTCATTGCATCCACCACAAATAAAATCTCATCCGGATTGATTGCTTCTTTAACAGCTGCAATCTCATTCATCATCGTTTCATCAATGGCTAAACGGCCGGCAGTATCGATGATCACAATGGAGTTTCCATTTTCCTTCGCATGCTGTATCCCTTTTTTAGCAATGGACACAGCATCTTTATTATCACGATCAGAAAAAACAGGTACCCCAATTTGCTCACCCAACACATGCAATTGGTCAATCGCCGCAGGACGATAGATATCACAAGCAACAAGCAATGGTTTCTTGTTGCGTTTGTTTTTCATATGATTGGCCAATTTTCCCGAAAATGTTGTTTTCCCGGAACCTTGCAAACCACTCATCAGAATAACAGTTGGATTTCCTCCCAGTTTTATATCCGTGCTTTCCCCGCCCATCAACGCAACCAGCTCATCGTGCGTGATTTTGGTCATCAACTGACCAGGAGAAATAGATGTCAATACATTTTGCCCAAGTGCCTTTTCTTTTACACTATCTGTAAATTGTTTAGCAACTTTATAGTTCACATCGGCATCTAACAATGCTTTGCGAATTTCTTTAACAGTTTCAGATACGTTAATTTCTGTGATCTTCCCCTGTCCTTTTAATACTTTAAATGCTCTTTCGAGCTTTTCACTTAAATTATCAAACATGGCAATATTGGTTTATTATGAAGGAGCGCAAAGTTAAGAAAAGTTAGCGGAGAAAGGGAGGTAAAAACAAACAAATTTTATTGAACCACATAGGCACATAGATACATAGGCGTACGCTTTCTATGTATCTATGTGCCTATGTGGTTAATTTATTTATAGATGGTGAGTTTACTTCTTCTTCTTGCATTTCAGCAACGACTGGCTCACCCCTATCTGATCAATCTGTTCAACCACTTCAAAGTTCGCAGCATGTATGCATTTGATAAACACTTCGGAATGATACATTTGGCTATTGCCATTTGCAATTGTAGTAAAGTATAAAGAGGTTTGTTGCAGTGAAAATGCTGCTGCTTCAAATCGCTGACGGTCCCAGAAAGGCTCTAATATATACACAATACCGTCATCGTTAATGGCTTTATAACAACGATTCAAAATAGAGGTAATTTCTTTTTCTGAGAAACAATCCAAAAACTGGCTCATCCAAATAGCATCATATCCTTTTGGAAGTTGTTGATTCTCATCTAAAATATTGGTTTCATAAAAAGAGATACGATCCGAAAAGCCCTGCTTTTCAACATTTGCTTTGGCCATGTTCACCTGCCCCGGTAAATCCACAATGGTCATGTGTACATCCGGATTGTATTTTACGCATGCCAGAGACCATTTACCGGTATTTCCACCAATATCAAGAATTTTCTTTGGATTATTTTTAAATACCAGTGGTAACACCAATGGAAATGCATCATCTGAATAATAATGATCAAAACCAAACCATGATTTTTGAACATCTTCAGGTAATTGCGAGAGCGCCTCGTAAACTGTTTTCCAGTTTCCAAATACTTTTAATCCTTCCGGTTTTTCATTCTTAATGGATTCATCCAGATAAAACAATCCTTTGTAACATACGTCGTTCACAAAATCCATGTTTACGCGTGTCATGTTATCACTTAAAATAAAACGGGCCGTTTTTGTTAAGGTATATCTGTTGTCATTTTCAAGTAATAATCCAATACCTAAACCGGATTCAAGAAGCACACGAACTCCATATTCCGGAAGTTTAACAGTTGCTGCAATCTCTTGCTGTGTCAATCCGTTTTTACCAGCATCCTGTATCGCCTGTAATATTCCATTGTTACGCAGCGAACGGGTTGCCTGAAAAACAATTGGAGCATGTGCAATCCATTGTGCATACTCAATCGCTTCCAAAGCAGTTCGTGTTTCTTTCTTAAAAAATTCCATATGCTTTCATCAATAAATTTCGTCAAAGATAACTTTTGAACGCAAAAAATAGAACATGTTGTAAAAAATTATGCAAGTTTGAATAAATCATCAATACCGGGTGTACGTTCCACAGTAAATCCTTCTGCGTATTCAAATCCAGCATCACGACCAAACAAACTCATTTTACCTTTTACTACATCCAGAAAATTTTTCACAGAAATAGGAGATTCAGGCTCTTTGGAATGGGGATCATAAAATTGTGATTTAAAAGCACGGATCGCTTCCATTTTCTTTTCTATAAATTCGGTTACATCTACTACGAGATCCGGTTTCAATTGTCTGTCCTGTATATAATGATAAACCGCTTTCGGGCGCCATTCTTTTTGTGCATGTCCATCCAGCTGTGTAGCTATCCGGCGCAAACCACTGTAAAAACAAGCTTCAGAAACCAGCTGTGCGGCTCTGCCATGATCCGGGTGGCGATCAGAAACTGCGTTGCACAACACCAGATCCGGTTGATACTGTCTTAATTTTTGTATAATTTGCAACTGATGCGCCTCATCATTTTTAAAAAAGCCATCAGCCATTTTTAAATTATCCCTCACCTTGATCCCCAGTATTTTTGCAGCTTCAGCAGCTTCCTGTAAACGCAGCTCACCACTTCCCCGGGTACCTAATTCACCGCATGTTAAATCCAGAATACCGCATTGATAACCCAATGCACTGTGTTTTAACAAGGTTCCTGCACAGGAAAGTTCTACATCATCCGGGTGAGCCGCAATAGCGAGTATGTGTAGTTTCATGTAAAATTATTTAGTGATCCAGTTTACAATTTTTTCATCGCTCGGTTTTTCGATGGAATAAGCCACGTCTACCAAATTTCCATTTTCATCAATCAGGTATTTTTGAAAATTCCATTTTACTGAAGAATCTATTTTTCCGTTTAATTTCTTCTCTGTCAACCAATGATAAACAGGATCCATGTCCTCTCCTTTTACAGATATTTTTTCCATCATCGGAAAAGAGACACCATAATTTTTTGTGCAAAACTCTTTTATATCCGCATTGGTACCTGGTTCCTGTTTGTTGAAATTGTTGGCAGGAAAACCGATAATAACAAAATTTTTATCCTTGTACGCTTTATAAACCTTTTCAAGATCTTCGTATTGTGGTGTAAACCCGCATTTAGAAGCCGTATTCACGATCATTACTTTTTTTCCTTTAAGTGACGAAAAACTAAATTCTTTTCCATCGATTGTATTTGTTTTCAAGTCATAAAAAGATTGTGCCCTGGAAGTAAAATTCAAAACAGATAAAACGGCAATGAGGACTATTGTAATTTTTGTTTTCATAATCTTTATTTTTTTAAAAGTGATCTGACAAATGTAATGATAATGTATCTTTGTTATGCTTAATTGCTAATTAGTTATAAAATGCTTGCAAAACATATCAACTATTTAATTGCAAAGGAAATAAAGCTGGAGCTTCGTAACAAATATGCATTGGGAGGGATTTTACTGTATGTGATTTCAACCATATTTGTAAGTTATTTGTGTTTCAAGCAGATAGTAACACCTGCTACCTGGAACGCTTTGTTTTGGATCATTTTACTGTTTGCATCGTTGAATGCTGTCGCCAAAAGCTTTATTACCGAAACAAAAGGTAAGTTGTTGTATATCTATTCGTTGGTTAGTCCACAAGCTGTTATTATCTCGAAAATTATTTACAATTCGCTGCTGCTGCTTGTTCTATCAGGCTTATGTTTAGTGGTTTATTGTTTATTTATCGGCAACAAAATTCAGGACATGCCTCTTTTTTTATTAACACTTACCATGGGCAGTTTTGGGTTTTCATCTTTGCTTACCATGGTTTCGGCGATCGCTTCCAAGTCGGGTAATAACTTTACATTGATGGCCATTTTAAGTTTCCCCATTATTTTACCGCTTTTAATGGTGCTTATCAAACTATCAAAAAATGCACTGGATGGATTGGAAAAATGGGATGTTCAATATTTGTTGATTTTACTCTGCATAAATATGATAATTATCGCACTTTCCTATTTATTATTTCGCTACCTTTGGCGTGATTAAATCGGACCGCTGAGGGGAAGTGTAGAAAAACACAGCATACCGCACGCATTTCACTTCTGTGTCCTTGATACGACTGCTTTTTGCAGGTTCAAAAATAAACCAATGAAAAAAAACTGGTGGAAAATAGTTACAGTCGTTCTTGTTCTGTACACCATTATTGCAGGCTTTGCTTTTAATGTACCGGCTCAGCCTATCTTACATGAAAGTATTCGTAACCTTTATTTTCATGTTCCCATGTGGTTTGCGATGATTACCATTTGTACCGTATCTACCGTGCAAAGTATCATTTACCTAAGCAAACAGACGATTGAAAATGATATAAAAGCTGCACAATCCGCTCATACAGGTATGTTATTTGGCATTTTGGGATTAATTACCGGCTCCGTTTGGGCCCGTTATACCTGGGGTGCATGGTGGGTGGCCGACACCAAGTTAAATGGTGCTGCAATCACTGCATTGATTTATATGGCTTATTTTATTCTTCGTGGATCTATAGATGAAGCAGAAAAACGGGCACGCGTATCCGCAGTGTACAACATTATTGCTTATGTAATGCTTATTGTATTGCTACTCATTTTACCCCGTATGAACGATTCATTGCATCCTGGTAATGGCGGAAATCCAGGGTTCAACAAGTATGATCTGGATAGCACCATGCGTACCGTATTTTATCCCGCAGTTTTAGGCTGGATATTATTAGCCGTATGGTTTTATTCATTACGAGTAAGAACTGAAAAATTACAACAAAAAATACAAGCTGATGAAGACGCTTTTTAACAATAAAATAATACTTGTACTTACCCTATTGTTTTTACAAGCAACAGCATTTGCACAAGGAGGAGAACAATTCCCCCCGGTAGAAATGGCCGATAAACTGTATCAATCCGGAAAAATTTACGTAGTTGTAGTATCACTGGCTGTTATTTTCGTTGGAATCGTTGTTTACCTGGTTACATTGGACAGAAAAATTAGTAAATTAGAAGAAAAGTTAAAAAATAATTAATGAAGAATTAAAAGCTATAGGGATGAAAAAAATGCATATCATCGGCATTGTTGTTATTGCCATTGCCATAGGAACCATATTTACCACTTTAAATAACACTAGTACTTATGCAAGCTTTTCGGAAGCAGCACAGGAACCAGGTAGTGAGTTCCATGTTGTCGGTAAATTAAATAAAGAAAAAGAAGCGATATACGACCCGCAAACGAATGCCAACTTATTTACCTTTTACATGGTTGATAACAAAGGCAAGGAATGCAAAGTGTTACTTCATAAAAATAAACCCCAGGATTTTGAACGATCCGAACAGATTGTATTGATTGGCAAAATGCAAGGAGATGCATTTGAAGCATCTGATATTTTAATGAAGTGCCCATCCAAATACAACGAAGGAAAAATTCAGGAAACAACTGCATCAAAATAAATCATTATCCCGCATTTAATTTATGGAATACATTGGAGAGCATCTGTTAATTGGTAAAATCGGCAATGTATTCGTTATCCTTTCATTTGTTGCTGCACTTGTAGCGAGCATCTCTTACTTTTTTGCCGCACGTGATAATGAAGAAACTACTGCCTGGAAAAGCTTTGCAAAAAATGCTTTCCTGCTTCATGGTTTTTCTGTTATTGGAATTGTTGTGACACTGTTCATTATGCTTTACAATCATTACTTTGAGTATGAATATGTATGGCACCACAGTAACAAGGAAATGCAAATGAAGTATATCCTTTCCTGTTTTTGGGAGGGTCAGGAAGGAAGCTTTTTATTGTGGACCTTCTGGCATGTTGTTATTGGTTTCATTTTACAACGTACTGCAAAAAACTGGGAAGCACCTGTCATGTCTGTACTTTCACTGGTGCAAGTTTTTCTGGCTTCTATGTTATTGGGTATTACTGTTTTTGAACACCGCATTGGTAGTAATCCCTTCACTGTTTTGTTGCGCAACCATCCCAATTTTGAAAACATTCCGATTTTTAACAACCCGGCGTATCTTGAAAAACTAAATGGAAAGGGATTAAATCCGCTGTTGCAAAATTATTGGATGACCATCCATCCTCCTACTTTATTCCTGGGTTTTGCGCTTACAGTTGTACCCTTTGCGTTTGCAATTGGAGGCTTGTGGAAAAAAGATTTTATCGGCTGGATAAAACCTGCACTACCATGGACATTTTTGGGTATTGCAATTCTTGGAACAGGAATTTTAATGGGTGGTGCCTGGGCTTATGAAGCATTGAGCTTTGGTGGTTTCTGGGCATGGGACCCTGTTGAAAATGCATCTCTTGTTCCCTGGCTCACATTGGTTGGTGCAGCTCATGTCATGCTGGTGAATAAAACAAAAGGACAATCACTTTTCATCACATTCGGATTAAGCATCATCACATTTATTCTTATTCTTTACTCTACATTCCTTACCAGAAGCGGTATTTTAGGTGAAACATCGGTGCATGCATTTACTGATAATGGAATGTCCGGTCAGTTATTAATCTATCTCTATTTCTTTTTAGCACTCGGCCTGATCTTACTTTTTGTAAACGTTAAACATTTTCTAAAAAAGACAGCAGAAGAAGGCTTGTGGTCAAGAGAATTCTGGATGTTTGTAGGCGCCGTTATTTTACTGGGTTCTTCATTTCAAATTATGTTTACCACTTCTATTCCGGTATGGAACAAAATATTCGACCCGGTAAAGAAGATGGCTCCACCTTCTAATATAATTGAACATTACAATACGTGGCAAATTCCTTTTGCTTTTATCATTACCCTGCTCATTGCAGTTGTACAATATTTTAAATACAAACAAACAGACCTTCGTGAGTTTTTTAAACGCCTGGCAATTTCCTTTTTTGCTGCTATACTTCTCACAGCATTGTTTGCATATGGACTGCATTTAACCCGGGCCCACTACATTTTACTTATGTTTTCTACCCTATTTGCAACCATTGCAAATGCAAATTACGCGGTAACAGTACTTCAGGGTAAAATCAAAAAAGCGGGTGCTTCCATTGCACACATTGGTTTTGCACTGGTATTATTGGGTGCACTGATATCCACTTCCAAAAAACAAACAATTTCTGTTGACAGATCAGGAATAGACATCCGCTCTTTAGGTGAGAAAATTTCGAGCAAAGAAAACATCATGCTCAAACAGGGAGATACCGTTTCTATGGGTGATTATGAGGTGACCTATACGGGTAAACGCTTTGAAGGAATCAATGTGTTTTTTGATGTCGATTATTTCAGCAAAGAAAAAGATGGAAAACTGAATAAACAATTTACCTTATCTCCCCGCATTCAAACAAATCCTAACCCGGAAATGGGAAATGTTGCAGAACCTGACACGCGCCATTTTCCAACGTTTGATGTATATACACATGTAACCTATGCGATTCTTGACAACCCGAAAGACAAAAAAGCGGAACCGCTTGATGAATATGCTGCGGCAAAAAAATACGACATGAAAAAAGGAGATACCATTTTTTCAACAAATGCCATCATTATTCTGGACTCGCTGTCTGTACACTTTGACAAAACAAATTATCACCTCAAAGCAAATGATATTGCTGTAAAAGCCAATTTACGTGTAGTTGATATTGGTAAAACATATACTGCCAACCCCGTATTTATTATTCGTGACAATGTAATACAAACCCCGGAGCCTGTTAAAATAGATCCATTGGGATTGCAATTTATGTTTTGGCAAATAAAACCAGAGCATTCAACTGTAGAAATTTCATTGCAGGAGAAAAAAGAAAACAAAAAAGATTTTATCATTATGCAAGCCTTTATTTTTCCATATATCAATATTCTTTGGATAGGTTGTATTGTAATGGTAATTGGAACACTCCTGGCAATTGTTGAGCGGTTAAAAAGAAATGTATAACCATTCATTTTAATAGTCATGGCTACCTCTCCTCTTCAAAAAATTACGCTGATTGGTGCCGGAAACGTTGCTACTCAATTAGGAACAACATTGCAAAAAGCCGGATTTGAAATTTTGCAAGTATACAGCCGTAGCGATAAAGCGGCACGAACGCTTGCAAAGAAAATAAATGCACAACCGATCACCGATTTAAAAAAACTACTTCCAGTAGCTTCTATATACATCATTGCAGTTAAGGATGATGCAATTGCCGAATTGGCAAAACAATTACATGTTAATAATCAGGTGGTCGTTCATACTTCTGGAAGCATGGAAATGTCTGTTCTTAAAGGTACATCCCAAAATTATGGTGTGTTTTATCCACTTCAAACATTTTCAAAAAGTAAAGCTGTTGATTTTAGCAACATTCCAATTTGTATTGAAGCCAGTAATAAAAAGACTGCTAAGACACTAAAGCGTTTTGCAAAAAGCATCAGTAAAAGTGTTCAGGAAATAAATTCTGCGCAACGAAAAACGCTTCATGTAGCCGCTGTCTTTGCTTGTAATTTTACCAATCATATGTACGCCATTGCGGATTCTCTTTTAACCAAAAGTAACATCTCATTTGATCTGCTAAAACCATTAATTATGGAAACGGCTGATAAAATAAAACACCAAGCCCCGGTACTTATGCAAACCGGCCCTGCGATACGAAATGATAAAAAAACAATGGACGCTCATTTAAAGCTTTTATCCACTGATAAACAATTAAGAGCCATTTATAAATTAATAAGTGATCATATTAAAAATTAACACGATACTTACAATTCAAGAAACAATTTTGTTATGGAAAATTTTAAATCCCGTCTTACACGCGTAAAAGCCTTTATCTTAGATGTAGATGGAGTACTTACGGATGGTTCGGTAACCCTGCTTCCAGATGGTGAACAAGTTAGGATGATGAACATTAAAGATGGTTATGCCTTGCAATTAGCTGTAAAAAAAGGGTTTATAGTAGCAGTTATTTCAGGGGGGAAGTCAGAAATGGTCAGAAAACGACTGAACGGTTTAGGAATTACAGATATATACCTGGGTGCACATACCAAAACGGAGCAATACGAGGAAATAATTGCCAAATATAACTTGAAACATGAAGAGGTGCTTTACATGGGGGATGATATTCCTGATTATGAGGTCATGAGACATGTTGGAGTGCCTACCTGTCCAAAAGATTCTGCCCCTGAAATAAAAAATATTTGTATATACATATCTGATAAAAATGGCGGTAAAGGCGCTGTGCGTGATGTTATTGAGCAAGTCATGAAGGTTCAGAATAAATGGATGGATGATGATGGTTTTGTATGGTAACTAATTTGTATTTTTACATGTCCTTAATTTAAAAGACAATTAAGCTTTTCGTTTCATGCTCGCATTTTTAAAATTAATACGCACTCAAAACCTGCTTATCATTGCATTTACTCAGTATATGGTAAGGTGGTGCTTATTATATCCTTTGCTTTTAGTGCATGATTTTGAATTACAACTTAGCAATTTCCAGTTTTTTCTATTGGTTCTTTCTACTGTTATGATCGCTGCGGCCGGTTATATTATCAATGATTATTTTGATGTTGTAATTGATAAAGTAAATAAACCCGAACGACTGGTTATTGACAAAGGTGTGAAAAGGCGCGTTGCTATGGGTGCGCATGTTGTTATCAATATACTTGCAGTGCTCATTGCTTTTTACGTATCCTACCAGGCAGGTTCCATGAAGTTGATTATTTTCCACGTTTTATGTGCCACCGGATTATGGTTTTATTCAACAAATTTCAAAAGACAATTTCTGATCGGCAATATTTTAATTTCTCTTTTTACGTCTCTTGTTCCTTTTATTGTAGGAGTATATGAATTAATGCCGGTTCATAAAATTTATGCAGAAATGATTGATGAAACAAGCCTCAATCAGGAATGGAGATTTGTTATCGGCATATCTTTCTTTGCATTCATCACGACATTGATACGTGAAATTATTAAAGATATGGAAGATGTGGAAGGAGATGAACGATACGGTTGTAAAACCATGCCCATTGTGATAGGCATGCGTACTACAAGAAATATTACCATTGTACTATCCTTAATTACAATGGCTTTCCTGGTTTACTTTCAAACAATAAAATGGAGCACCGGAAATTTATTTGGTGCGCTGTATATCGGAATCGGATTGCAAGTACCCTTTATTTATCTTATTTATCGCATCGTAACAGCAAAAGAAAAAAAGGATTATAAGGTAGCGGGTAACGTGGCAAAATTAATTATGCTGCTAGGTGTTTGTTATCTTTTCGTATTTGCACAATCTATTTTATCTTACTCTTAATATGCAATTTGAAGATTTAAAAAAATACAAATTCATACTTGCATCTAAATCTCCCCGAAGACAGTATTTACTGAAAGAACTCGGCTTACAATTCGATATTCATACAAAAGATGTGGATGAATCGTTTCCAGATAATTTGAAAGCCCAACAGATTCCCGTTTATCTTGCCGAAAAAAAAGCCAACGCTTTTGAAACTGAATTAACATCAAACACCATAGTAATTACATCTGATACAATTGTATGGGTAGAAAATCAGGTACTAAACAAACCGGTTGATAAAGCAGATGCTATTCGTATGCTTCAATTATTATCGGGTAAAAAACATGAAGTGTATACTGGTGTTTGTTTGAAGTCAAAAAATAAAATGCATTCCTTTTATGCATGTACCCAGGTGTATTTTAAAACGTTGACTCTCCCGGAAATTGAATATTATGTAACGAACTATAGCCCGTATGACAAAGCAGGGGCCTATGGTGCACAAGAGTGGATAGGTTACATTGCAGTTGAAAAAATTGAAGGATCTTATTTTAATGTAATGGGATTACCTCTGAAAGAGCTGTACGAAGCGCTGTTGAAGTTTTAAGATTTGCAGACTGTGCGGCTGTGTAAGTTCGAGCGGAGCCGAGAACTGACACCAGCAGACATCTCATCATCATTTTAAAGATACCAATAATTATTGTTCTTCCTTCCATTTTTAGCAATCATTGTAGAATCCCTTTCGCATAATTGGAAAAAATATCGTTGAAATTGTACAATTCATTTCCATATTTTTTTTTAAAATTTTCATAATAGAACTTATTTTCTATTCCATCATCTTTCAAAAAACCTGTTAACAGGGCGTTTGACAGACTCATACAATTTTACATTTTAATTTGAAAGAACACTATTTTTTTTCATTGGCCTGCTTATTGAAAAATGGAGTGCAGTAAATAATTAATTTAAACAAAAACTTAACGAAATGAAAAAAATAGCAATTATTGGTTTGCTTGCTTTAACAGCAGGATTTGGAACAGCAACAGCTCAGGAAAAAGTAAAAACCGACAAGAGTCATGAGCTGATCATCAGTGATAAAGCAGGATGGCACAAAATAGGTGAATTAACAGCAGACTTTAAAAAAGAAAAAGAAGAAGTTGTCGTTATGGGTGCTGACCGATTTGCGTCTATCCGTTTTAAAGTAACTGATGCTCCAATCGATCTTACTTCTTTAGAAGTTTACTATGAAAGTGGAGATAAACAAGATGTAAAAGTTAATTCAATTGTGAAAGCGCCAGGAGAAAGCCGTACAATCGATTTAAATGGTGGCGAACGCAGTCTTAAAAAAATTGTATTCGTTTATAAAACACCTCCAAATCACAAAGATGAAAAGTCTCACGTAGAAATTTGGGGATTGAAAACAAATGTTGCAGGAATGTAACAGGTGTAATAATTCATATCAAAAAAGCGCATAGTTACACTATGCGCTTTTTTGTTTTATTTTCTTTTGTATAAGTTCAAGCTTATCTGTGTAACCACGACTGAGCCGGAGTGTTTTCTCATTTTTCAAAACAATAATATATTCTTCTTTAAAATAAGGGAACATCACGTCAATACTTTTAAAACTTATAATTGCAGATCGGTGGATTCGGATAAAAACCTCCGGATCAAGCTGTAGTTCGAGCTCCTTTAAGGATGTTTTTTTTATATATACAGCTGTCTTTGTATGAATTTTAACGTAATTCGCATCAGCTTCCAACCAAATAATATCATCCGTATTGATCGAAATTATTCTTTTTTTTTCTTTAATCTCTATTTGAAAAATGAAAGTATTAATAGCTGTAGGTAGAATTATTTCTTCCATGATAATGTTTTAGATCGCACTACAAACATACGTACAGACCTTTCATCTACCGACTTATTTTGATTTATCGGCCCTACAATTTATTTAACGGTCAATGAATTTACATTTCATACAATACCTAAAAGCATCGTTTAAATAAAAAACAGGATGTTTCTTTACCAGAAACACCCTGTTTTCCGCCTTTGCTAACGCCAGGCGACATGGCAATTTTTTATGTTTAGCTCAATACTTTTTTTACCAGGTCTGCAGCTTCTTGCAAAGCAATTGCAGAATATACTTTTAATCCTGATTCATCAATAATCTTTTTTGCTTCAACGGCATTGGTTCCTTGTAAGCGAATAATGATCGGTACATTGATGGTACCCATATTTTTGTACGCATCAACAATTCCTTGCGCTACTCTATCGCAACGAACAATTCCACCAAAAATATTAACAAGAATTGCTTTTACTTTCGGATCTTTCAAAATAATACGGAACGCTTGCTCTACGCGTGCAGCATTTGCAGTACCTCCAACATCAAGGAAGTTTGCAGGATCTCCACCGGATAATTTGATGATATCCATAGTAGCCATTGCTAAACCTGCACCGTTTACCATACATCCAACGTTTCCATCTAGTTTCACATAATTTAAATTATGCTCACCTGCTTCAACTTCAGTTGGATCTTCTTCTGTTTTATCACGTAACGCTGCTAAATCCGGGTGACGGAACAACGAGTTTCCATCCAAAGAAACTTTTGAATCAACAGCAATAATTTTATTATCAGATGTTTTTAAAACCGGATTGATTTCAAACATGGATGAATCCGTTGCTTCATATGCTTTGTACAAAGCAGCAACAAATTTTGTCATTTGTTTGAATGCTTCACCATTTAAACCTAAGTTAAAAGCAATTTTTCTGCATTGAAAATCACGTAAACCGATTCTCGGGTCAATTTCTTCTTTATATATTAAATGAGGTGTGTTGTGCGCAACGGTTTCGATATCCATACCTCCTTCAGTAGAATACACAATGGCATTTCTTCCTTTTGCACGATCCAGCAAAACACTCATGTAAAACTCTTTTGTTGGCGATTCACCTGGATAATAAACATCCTGTGCAATTAAAACTTTACTTACTTTTTTTCCTTGTGCACTTGTTTGCAAGGTGACAAGGTTATTACCAAGAATTGTTGTTGAGATGGATTTCACTGCATCCAATGATTTTGCAAGTGCAACACCACTTTGATCAGTACCTACAATTTTACCTTTTCCACGTCCTCCTGCATGAATTTGCGATTTTACAACCCACCAGCCTGTACCTGTTTGCTTTTGCAATTCCTTAGCAGCTTCTACTGCCTGTTCAGGTGTATCAGCAATAATACCTTCTTGTATTGCAACGCCAAATCCTTTTAATAAGGCTTTACCTTGATATTCGTGTATATTCATAAAATTATGGTTTAGATTTTAAGCGGTTCAAAAGTAGGATTTTTCTCATTAAAATCAAATAAAAAAGGATATCAAGCTTTTTGCTTCATATCCTTTATTATAACGAATCAGCCGCCTGCGGCGGAAGTTGTTTAGTTCGATCGAGTTATGGACCTTATTTTTTAGCGTAACGGGTACGGAATTTATCCACACGTCCTGCTGTATCCACTAATTTTACTTTACCAGTGTAGAAAGGGTGTGACATGTGAGAAATCTCCAATTTTACAACCGGATACTCGTTGCCATCTTCCCATTTAATGGTTTCTTTTGTCTCCACACAAGACTTTGTAAGGAATGCATAATCATTACTCATATCTTTGAATACTACTAAACGGTAGTTTTCTGGGTGAATTCCTGCTTTCATTTTTGTATTTTTTAAATTTTAGAGCTGCAAAGATACTAATTTCAATTAAATTTGCAAGTGTTCTAAAATTATCTTCTACATGAAAAAGTTATTTTTTCGCATTTTAGCCAAATTCAATAAGCTTTTCCTGCCAAAATATTACAAACGCAATCTCAACAAGCTGAAAAAGTGGGAAATGGCCATTATGGGTTATAAATACTGGGTTACCTGTAACTCACTGGATTAGTGAATTAATAATAAGAACCTACTTTTCCTTTGTATCCTTAATTAGTTCCTGTATCCATACATCTTTTACTCCGGACCGACGTAATTCTTTTGCTCTTTTCAAAGCTGCATCCTGCATCAATACGCGTTCTACAAACACGTAATTGTATTTTTTTGATTCGTAATAAACCCAATTACTTGATTTAAACCCTTTATCAACAAACCGTTGCGTTTCTGCAATTGCCAGATCCCTATAAATAAATGTTCCTACAATTACGTAAAACCCTTTCTCCGGCTCATGGTTTTGATCATCCTTAAACTCATTTGTTAAGTTTTTAATTACCCAAACACTATCCACCATTAATTTATTTACATTGGATTCAATCGCTTCACTGTTTCGGTTGTCCTCAACGGGTTTTTGTTGTTGATTTTTTAACTGTTGCTCCAATTTGTCCGATAATTCCTTTAATTTATCCTGGCTCTCTTTCAACTCTTTTTGAAGATTATCCATTTTATCCTCATAAGCCTTGTTTTCCAATACCTCTTTTTCTTTTACAGGTGGAGTAATTGGTTGCTGTATCACAACAGGTTCTACTTCCTTCTTTTTGGTACCAAAACGGAAACTGATCATGATCTCATGACTCATTCCGGCATATTTTCCAATGGATCCTGTTACAAAATCATAGGAATACCCTACAAACAATGCTTTCTGTATACAAACACCGGCATTCAGCCCAACCGCATAATCACTTTTATAAGTAGCGCCTACCCATATTTTATCCTGCCAGTCGATGTTTACTGTTCCATCATATTGAATTGGTGTACCTGGTAAATAGCGCACCAATGCAACAGGGGTCACGGCAATTCCTTTATCTTGCAATACCGGTATTTTATATTTTATGGAACCCATATAATGTCTCGCTTGTGTGTAAAAAGCACGCACATCCACATTATCTCGGTAATTGATTTTACTTCCAAGCAACTGAGGCACTGCCACACCAATATTTAAAGCTTTCCATTGAAGCGCCAAACCAGCATTGGCGTCAAGTGATGTTGTATGTTCCGGAGTTAAAAACAAATTTGGGTCTGTATTATTTTCTACGGTAGCCTTCGAAAAATCTGTTGTTTGATCGACCACTCCAATTGCAACGCCAAATGACAAACGTGTTTCATCATTTAATTTTAACCAGTATGAATAAGAAGCGCTCCCCCCTATTCTATTCGTAAGTCCTTTTCTATCACTCATCAATTGTACACCTAAACCAGCTTTATTGTTGATGTTTCCATCCAACGCAAACAAATTAAGTTGTGGTGCCCCTTTGAAACCCGTCCATTGGCTCCTGCTGATGATCATTGCATTAATACCTTCATCAAAGCCTGTAAATGCAGGGTTGTAAACCATGGGTTTGAAGTAAAAATGGCTATACATGCCTATTTGCTGAGCATGGCCAAGCAAGGTAAAAAACAGTAAAGTAAAAAATAAGTATATCTTTTTCATAGTGTTGCAAAACCTTAACTATTTATTTCTTAAAATATCTAAAGAACCTTTAAAAACAGCATCATTACTATCAAAGCGCAATACATAAAAATACGTTCCATCTGGTAAATCTTCACCATTAAAAGTTCCTTTCCAGTCGTTGCTGTATGCTTTTTTCCTGAATACTTCCTGACCATAGATGTTGTATACGATCACTTCATTATCCGGAAATTCCTGAATATTTTCCAAGTACCAGGTATCATTCACGCCATCTCCATTTGGTGTAAATAAGGAAGTTATCTTACCATCATATTTCAGCTTTAAAACATAAATGGTTACAGTATCCATATTCACACAACTTTTGCTATCGGTTACATATAATGTGTAAGTTGTTGTTGCTTCGGGTTTAGCTATTGGTGTAAAAGTAGCCGGATCACTTAAGCCTGTAGAAGGTGTCCAAAGTGGTGTTCCTGTTCCACTTCCTGTAAGTGTAATGGATTGTCCTACGGTTATCGTGCTAAATGTACCTGCATCAACAGGCGTTTTGGGAAACACTGTAATCGCAATTGCAGCAGTTGTATCAATTGTACAATAACCACTTTGAACCACTGCGGAATACCAGGTTGTTTGTGTTAATCCATTATATATTAATGAATCTGTTTCATTTATAATAGTTGTCCACGTACCACCATTATCAACGGATTGTACCCATGACAATACACGACCAACTCTACCTTTCAGTCGCAACGTGTCGCGTCCTACTCCATAACAAACCGATTTACTTGAAGTAACTGTACCAGCCACTGTTTTAGGAGCTACATTGATTTTACCAATACCGGATGAATCTGCCGGGCAGCCACCACTTTTTACCAATACACGATACCAGGTTGTGTTGTTTAAATTGGAATAAGCCTGTGTTGTATTTGTATCGGGAATCACAGTCCAGTTAACACCACTATCTGTTGACACAAACCAATTTTGGATTTTTCCGTTATTACCAGATAAGGTAAGTATACCACTTGCGGTTGTACCGCAAAAATTACCATCACCGGTAATCGTTCCCGGATTTGTAACGGCACTTACGTCAATTATGACGTTTGCTGTTGTATCGGCTTGACACACACCACTTTTTACAATGGCCCTGTACCAGGTAGTTTGTGTGATGTTTGTATAATTCTGATTTTTGGTTGTATTGGCAATCGTTTGCCAACTGGTTCCATTATTTATAGAGGATTGCCAGGAAACCACATCTCCTATATTACCCGATAATCCTAAGGTACCGGCATTTGATAACGCACAAACAGAAGTACCCCCGGAAATGCTCCCTGCATAAGTAGTTGGACTAATGTTAAATGCAACAGCAGCTGAAGTATCCCTTTTACAGGTAGGTCCGCTTTGTACAATAACCCTGTAGAGTCTATTTTGTGTAAGAATAGGATAATTTTCAGTAGTGGTAGTATTAGGGATGTTGTTCCAGGTTGCGCCGTTTGTTTCAGAATATTGCCAATATAAAGGATTTCCTGTATTGCCACCAAGTGCAAGCGTACCTGCAGGTGCATTGGCACAAAAGTTACCTCCACCTATAATAGTGCCCGCAACAGACGCTGGATAAATGGTAATGCAGGTTTGTGTTGAGGTATCCGCAGCAGATGAACCAAACTTAACTACTGCTCTGAAGCAGGTTGTTTGTCCCAGGCTAAAATACGTTTGACTCGTTTGACCAGCACCACCCAAATTAACCCATGTGATCCCCCCGTTCGTAGAAGATTCCCAATACAAAATACTCCCGTTATGTCCGGAAAGACCTATTGTTCCTGAAGGCGCTAGACCACAATAGCTCGATTGCCCGGTATTAATAAAAGTATTACCACCTACAGATTGAGCTTGTATTTTTAGAGAAACGAACGACAGGATTAAAAAAAGTGAAAGACTTTTAGTAATTTCTTTAAACATAAAAAATCGATTTTTTTTGCCCAGTTTACGTAATACAATCTTTTAAGTTCCCCTCACTACAAAAAAAAATTACTCACAAAAATGTGAGTAATTTTTTACATGGTTTAAAGGTGTTAAACTAATACTGATAAATATGCTGATGACGTATCTGTAAGGTGTCCGTTTGCACAGTTACAAATCCAACTCTATCTGCGCTTCCCCATCATCATCCTTTGATTTTTTTTTCTTCTTTTTTTCTTCTGAAGGTAATTTTATCTCTGCATTAATCTGTTGATCAATGGATAGCATATTTTTTTCATTTTTCTTTTCCGGAGCCGTTGATTTTTTTAGAGCTTCCAAAGGGGATAAACCACTTTCTTCAAACTCCTCCAGCATTTCCTCTTCAATAGGTACTTCTACAGGAGGTAATAACTTAATATCCTTTACCTTACTGAATGATAATTTATTGCCCTTTGCCTTTAATCCTTTTACTGCAATAAAATCAACCAGGTTAATTTGCTCATCTGGAAGTTCTTTGTCTTTCACTTTGCTAAATTTCAGTTCCACAACAGGTACCTTCTCTGTTGTTACAATTTCTAATTTAGAACCTTCAGCTTCCCCAATAAACAACGTCTTTTTATCAGTCGATTCAATTAAGAAACGTTTTACAAAAAGTGTCTTGCTTTCACCATCCAGGTAAATAGCCGATACAACTTTATTGGGATCAAATTTTTCAATAATAATCAGATCCTCATCAAAGTGGTTGGCTAAATCAAAACTACTCAATTTGTAATTTCCGCTTTGCATCAGTGTAAGTATTTTATCGTCCGGCCCAAAGCTTCCAAGGAAAATACCTCGTTTATCTGTGTTCAATCGCTTTACTGTGTCATCAAACCAAATATCACGCGCTCCAAGTGTGGAAACACCTTTTTCTTTTAATAGGATTTTCTTAACTGGATACTTTGTTACCACATTACCCATCGAATTACGACCTTTTACAGCCAATTCAGAGAAATTCAAATCCCATTGCACCTTGCGAAGACCCGGCATCGGCTTTAATTGTATTTCTACAATTTCTGCCTCACCGTTCGGATTAGCTGTAAAATATAATACTTCCGAACCTTTTGTACCTTTTGTTAAATCATATTGTTTATCACGTGTAATTCCGGTTACCGGGAAACGTTTCATGAAAACACTTCCTGATTTTCCATCACGATAAATCATATTATAAATGGTACGTTCATCGTTCTTTTTAAACACAGCAATATGCAGCAGATCTTTACCAACAAAAGCCTTGTCTTGTACTTTGCTTACTTGAAGTGTACCGTCTTTACGAAACACAATGATGTCATCAATATCAGAACACTCGCTGATAAATTCGTCCTTTTTCAAACCATAACCGGCAAACCCTTCTTCTCTGTTCACATATAGTTTTTCATTTGCCAATACAACACTTGATGCAACGATTGTTTCAAATGATTTTATTTCTGTTTTGCGTTCGCGTCCAACACCGTATTTCTTTTTTAGGTTTTTGAAGTACTCAATCGCAAAATCGGTTAGATGAGCCAAATGATGATCAATTTCTTTGATTCGTGCATCAATTGTTTTCATTTTTTCATCCGCTTTTGCTGAATCAAAACGCGTGATACGGATCATTGGTATTTGTGTCAATTTCTCATAATCGGCATCTGTGATTTCGCGAATAAACTGTTTTTTATACTTTGCAAAACGTCCGGTTAAATACTCAAATAAGGTAGGGCGATCAGAATAATTTTTAAAATCAATGTACATCTCATCCTTGATAAATATTTTTTCAAGGGATGCAAACATGTATGATTCCTGTAATTCAGCTTTTTCAATTTCCAGTTCCTTCTTAAGCAGCGCAAGTGTTTGGTGCGTTGACAATTTCAGGATCTCACTTACACCCAAAAATCTTGGCTTATCATTTTCGATGATACAGGCATTGGGAGCAATCGATACTTCACAATCCGTGAATGCATACAGTGCATCAATGGTCTTATCAGGAGATATACCCGGAACCAGGTGAATAACAATCTCTACATTTTCAGCTGTGTTATCCTCTACTTTACGGATCTTTATTTTTCCTTTATCATTTGCAGCAACAATGGTATCAATCAATGAGCCTGTAGTGGTACCGAAAGGAATATCATTAATTACAAGTGTTTTTTTATCAAGCTGTGATATTTTTGCGCGAACACGAATACGTCCGCCTCTCATTCCATCATTATAGTTGGAGAAATCACCTGTGCCACCTGTTGCAAAATCAGGAAGAATATGTGCTGTTTTACCACGCAATACAGCGATGGAAGCATCACATAATTCATTAAAATTATGCGGCAACATTTTACAAGCTAAACCAACCGCAATACCTTCAACACCTTGTGCAAGCAACAACGGGAATTTTACCGGTAATGTTTCCGGTTCTTTGTTTCTTCCGTCATAACTGGAAAGCCAATTGGTTGTTTTCGGGTTGAATACTACTTCCAACGCAAACTTTGATAAACGTGCCTCGATATAACGGGGAGCAGCTGCGCGGTCGCCCGTCAATACGTTTCCCCAGTTACCTTGTGTATCAATTAGTAAATCTTTTTGACCAAGACCAACCAATGCATCCACAATACTTGCATCACCATGTGGGTGATACATCATGGTATGTCCAACAATATTCGCTACTTTATTATAACGTCCATCATCCAGATCATTCATCGAATGAAGGATACGACGTTGTACAGGCTTCAATCCATCTTCAACATAAGGCACTGCACGCTCCAAAATAACATACGATGCATAATCCAGAAACCAATTCTGATACATCCCTGAAACGTGAATTACGTTGTGTAACTCTTCACCACTATTTAATTGTTCATCCATTGTAAATAGAGAATTGACCCTTTCAGGGTCGTCTGTTATAGTTAATTATTTTACTCTTCCATTATCCCGATAGTTATCGGTTTTTGTTCAACAACCTGATTATTCTTCTACAAGGTCTTTTTCAACAACCAGGTTGTCGATGATAAAGTCTTGTCTCTCCTGGGTATTTTTACCCATGAAGTAATTGAGCATGTCATAAATTGTTGTGTCTTTACCAACAATAACAGGGTCTTTACGAATATCTTTTCCGATGAATAATTTAAATTCATCCGGAGAAATTTCACCTAATCCTTTAAATCGGGTTATTTCCGGTTTGTTTCCAAGTTTAGCAATTGCATTTCTGCGCTCTTCATCACTGTAGCAATAAATGGTTTCTTTTTTATTACGAACACGGAAAAGTGGTGTTTGCAGAATGTACACGTGACCATTTTTTACAAGGTCTGGAAAAAATTGCAGGAAGAATGTCATCAACAATAAGCGAATGTGCATTCCATCCACATCGGCATCTGTTGCAATAACTATATTATTATAACGAAGGTTTTCTATTCCGTCTTCAATATTTAAAGCGGCTTGCAACAAGTTAAATTCTTCATTTTCATATACGATCTTTTTTGTAAGACCAAAGGCATTCAAAGGTTTACCTTTTAGACTAAAAACAGCTTGTGTGTTTACATCCCTTGTCTTAGTAATGGAACCACTTGCCGAATCTCCCTCACAAATAAATAAAGTGGATTCCAGCTTACGTTCATCATTGGACTGCATATGAACCCTACAATCACGTAATTTTTTATTATGCAGGTTTGATTTTTTTGCACGTTCACGGGCAAGCTTCTGAATGCCCTGTAAATCCTTACGTTCACGTTCACTTTGCTGGATCTTTTGCAAAATTGTTTGTGCAACGTCTGTATTTTTATGAAGGAAATTATCTAATTCTGTTTTTAAGAAATCACCAATAAATGCTTTTACAGAAGGGCCTTTCGGTCCAATTTCCTGTGAACCCAATTTGGTTTTGGTTTGTGATTCAAAAACTGGTTCTTGTACTTTTATGCTAACAGCAGCTATAATGGACGTACGAACATCCACTGCTTCAAAGTCTTTCTTAAAAAAATCACGAATTGTTTTTACAACAGCTTCACGAAATGCACCTTGATGCGTTCCACCTTGTGTTGTATGTTGTCCGTTTACAAATGAATAATATTCTTCACCATACTGTTGATTGCTATGCGTTAAAGCAACTTCAATATCAAAACCTTTTAAATGTATGGTTGGGTAAAGGATCGGGCCATTTATATTTTGAGTTAGCAAATCCAATAATCCATTTTCCGAATAAAATTTTTGTCCGTTGTAAACAATGGTCAAACCTGTATTCAGGTAAGCATAGTTCCACAACATCTTTTCAACATATTCATTGATGAAATGGTAATTACCAAATACTTTTTCATCCGGTGTAAAGGTAACCAATGTTCCAGGGCGAAGATCGGTATCCGTCATTTTCGACTCTTTGATCAGATTACCCGTAGAAAATTCCGCTGCTTTTGTTTTTCCTTCGCGAAACGCCTGAACACTGAAATAGCTTGATAATGCATTGACAGCCTTGGTACCGACTCCATTCAATCCTACCGATTTTTTAAATGCTTCTGAATCGTATTTCGCTCCGGTATTGATTTTTGAAACAACATCCACAACCTTTCCAAGTGGTATGCCTCGTCCATAATCCCGAACACGAACAGTTTTATCTTTAATTGTAACTTCAATGGTTTTTCCATTACCCATTACAAACTCATCAATACAATTGTCGAGTGTTTCTTTCAACAAAATATAAATTCCATCATCCGGTGAAGAACCATCTCCTAATTTTCCGATATACATACCCGGACGTAAACGAATGTGCTCGTTCCACTCCAGTGTCCGTATACTATCCTCATTATATGTTGCTTTTTCTGCCATACGTTCTACGGGTGGACTTCCTGTCCACCATTATTGTTTTGACCCTTTCCAGGGTCAACCGTTGTTAATACTAAACGTTATTCCGATAACTATCGGGACTATCATTTAAAATACACATTTAAACATTGAATCTAAAATGCATTAAATCACCATCGTTTACAACGTATTCTTTTCCTTCAACTCCCATTTTTCCGGATTCTTTACAAGCCGCTTCTGATCCAAGTTTCACAAAGTCGTCATACTTAATAACTTCCGCACGGATAAATCCTTTTTCAAAATCGGTGTGAATTACACCAGCTGCTTGGGGAGCCGTCATCCCTTTGTTGATTGTCCAGGCGCGAACTTCTTTTACACCTGCTGTGAAATAGGTTTGTAAGTTTAAGATTTTATACGCTGCTTTAATTAATTTATTAACACCAGGTTCTTCCAATCCCATATCGGCAAGGAAAAGTTGACGCTCCTCATATGTTTCCAACCCTGCAATTTCTGCTTCCATTTGCGCCGTAATTAGCAATACTTCAGCATGTTCATCTTTTACAGCCTGTTTTACAGCTTCTACATATTTATTACCGGTTTTTACTGAACCTTCATCCACATTGCAAACATACAATACGGGTTTAATCGTTAGTAAACAACAATCGGCAACATGTACCATATCCTGTTCAGAAAGATTTGCTGCGCGTGCAGATTTTCCGCTTTCTAACAGGTTTTTTAAGTTTAGTAAAATATCGTATGCCTTTTTTGCATCTTTATCATTTCCCGTCTTTGCCTGTTTTTCAACTCTTTTCAGCTTTGCTTCAACTGTTTCCAAATCTTTGAGTTGCAATTCTGTATCAATAATTTCTTTATCACGAACCGGATTTACAGATCCATCCACATGTACCACATTTTCATCATCAAAGCAACGCAATACATGTATGATTGCATTGGTTTCACGGATGTTTGCTAAAAATTTATTTCCCAATCCTTCTCCTTTGCTAGCACCTTTCACAAGCCCGGCAATGTCAACGATCTCCACCGTTGTAGGAACAACACGTTCCGGGTTCACCAACTTTTCAAGGACAGCCAAACGCTCATCAGGAACAGTTATTACTCCCACATTGGGTTCGATGGTACAAAAAGGAAAATTTGCAGCTTGTGCCTTCGCATTGGATAAACAGTTAAAAAGCGTTGATTTACCCACATTCGGTAATCCCACGATACCACATTGTAATGCCATAATTTATTAAGTCGTTAATTATAAAAGTGTTTGCAAGGGTAAAAAAAGTGCATTGACATTTGCAATACCCTGGTTTATTTACTTGATTCCCTTTTTTTAGGGTGACAAATATAATAAAAATGGCAAGGTCTGAGACTACCAAAATATACTTTTTACAGATATTTTGGCTCTTTTCTTTAATTGAGTTTTCAACAATCGATTTTTAGCCTTTAAAAATTGATAATTTTGGCGCTTGAAATAAAACTAACTATGGCTTCCACAACAGAATTAGAAAAAATTAGCATACAGGTACGTCGTGACATTGTACGAATGGTTCATGCTGTAAACTCAGGCCATCCAGGCGGATCTTTGGGTTGTACAGAATATTTTGTATCGCTTTATTTTGAAATTATGAAACATCAACCGGCAACGTTCAATATGGACGGAACAGGTGAAGATGTTTTTTTCCTTTCAAACGGGCACATTTCACCGGTTTTTTACAGTGTTCTTGCACGATCCGGCTATTTCCCGGTAAATGAGCTGGCTACGTTCCGTAAGCTAAACTCCAGATTACAAGGGCATCCGACAACACATGAAGGACTACCCGGTGTGCGTATCGCTTCGGGGTCATTGGGACAAGGCTTATCTGTTGCGATTGGAGCAGCATTGGCAAAAAAATTAAACAAGGATACTCAAGTTGTTTATAGCTTGCACGGTGATGGTGAATTGCAAGAAGGACAAATTTGGGAAGCTGCTATGTATGCAGCAGCTTACAAAGTCGATAATCTTATATCTACTGTTGATTTAAACGGCCAGCAAATAGACGGTTCTACCGATCATGTATTACACATGGGTGATTTAAAAGCAAAATGGGAAGCATTTGGCTGGCATGTACTTTCTTTGGATAAAGGAAACAATATTACTGAAATTGTGAATACATTAAAACTTGCAAAAACATTTGTTGGCAAAGGCAAACCTATTATGATTTTAATGAAAACGGAAATGGGACATGGTGTTGATTTTATGATGGGAAGTCATAAATGGCACGGTGTAGCTCCAAACGATGAGCAATTAAAGGAAGCATTGACTCAAAATTACACCGATACAGTTGCTGATTATTAAACAGATTTAAAGTTATTCTGTCCGATAACAGTGTTGTTATTTTGTATCAAGATATTCCATTATTATAATAAAATCGAATGAATTTAATGCGATTGGTGTCAACTAATTTTCAGAAATTTTTTATCGTTTGTTCGATTATTTTTGCAGCACTCTTTATTTTTTCAACTTCGGCACATGCCCAGGAAAAAAGACCATTAACACGAATTGAATTTGTGTTTGACGCATCATTCAGTATGTTCGGACAGTGGCAAAGCGGGATGAAAATGGATATTGCAAAAAAAATGCTCACTGAATTTTTAGATAGTATTCAAAAAGTTCCGAACCTTGAAATTGCATTACGTTGTTACGGGCATCAAGTACCATTACGTCCGGAACGCAGCTGTACAGATACGAAGCTGGAGGTTCCCTTTGGAAGAAACAATGTATTGGCAATTAAAAACAGACTGAAAACAATTGTTCCAAAAGGCACAACACCTATTGCCTATACGCTTGAACAATGTGGCGGTGATTTTCCAAGTGAGTCGTCTAAAAACATTCGTAACATCATTATTTTAATTACCGACGGAATTGAAGAATGCGATGGCGATCCATGTGCCGTTTCCCTTGCGTTGCAAAAAAAAGGAATTGTGCTAAAGCCGTTCGTTATTGGTATTGGATTGGATCAAAGCTATTTGAATACGTTTGGTTGTATTGGTAAATTTTATGATGCTTCCAGTGAATCAAATTTTAAAAACATTTTAAACATCGTTATTTCACAAGCATTAAATAATACAACAGCTCAGGTTAATTTAAATGATCAAATTGGCCGACCTACGGAAACAGATGTAGACATGACTTTTTACGATGAACATAGTGGTGTTATCCGATATAATTATGTTCATACAATCAATAACAGAGGGGTACCCGACACGATTGTTATTGACCCTATCGGTTCTTATAAAATGGTGGTACACACGATTCCTCCGGTAGAAAAATCGAAAATTGAGCTGGTACCTGGTAAACATAATGTAATTGCTGTAGATGCTCCTCAGGGTTATTTGAATCTCAAAATGTCTGGAAACATTGATTATTCAAGGAATATCTCCTGCATTGTACGTAAACGCAATGATATGCAAACCTTACATGTTCAACCATTAAACACAACTGAAAAATTTATTGTCGGGAAATACGATCTTGAGATTTTAACATTGCCACGAATTAAACTTGATAATGTAGATATTGGGCAAAGTAAAACCACCTTTATAGAAATCCCTTTATCCGGAAGTGTAAACATCTCAAAAATAAGTGAAGGCCCCGGAAGTCTTTTCGTAGAGCAGGATAATAAACAGGTGTGGGTTTGTAATTTAAGTCCGCTTTTACAGGAATCTATTATTTTACAACCAGGTAAATACCGAATTGAATTTCGTCCAAGAAGTGCAAAAGAGTCAATATACACGATAGAGCGATTTTTTAAAATCGAATCCGGTATATCAACACAAGTTAAATTATATTAAATTTTGATCGCAAACTAAACCATTTATTTCAATACAATAGCAAATGAAAAAGTACACATTCACTGAAAAAAAAGATACACGTTCGGGTTTTGGAGCAGGTTTATCTGCTTTAGGTAAAAGCAATCCTAATGTTGTTGCATTATGTGCCGATCTTACCGGTTCATTAAAAATGGATGCATTCGCAAAGGAACATCCGGATCGTTTTTTTCAAATTGGCATTGCTGAAGCAAACATGATTGGTATTGCTGCCGGCTTAACGATAGGTGGAAAAATTCCATTTACAGGAACATTTGCAAATTTTTCGACTGGTCGTGTATATGACCAGATTCGTCAATCGGTGGCTTATTCAGGTAAAAACGTAAAAATATGTGCTTCTCATGCGGGTCTTACACTTGGTGAAGATGGCGCAACACATCAAATTCTGGAAGATCTGGGATTAATGAAAATGCTACCGGGTATGGTAGTTATTAACCCATGTGATTTTAATCAAACAAAAGCGGCAACCATTGCTATTGCTGATTATGATGGACCGGTTTATTTACGATTCGGACGTCCGGTGGTACCTAATTTTACACCGGCTGATCAAAAATTTGAAATTGGTAAGGCGCTTTTATTAAATGAAGGTACAGATGTCAGCATATTTGCGACCGGCCACCTGGTTTGGAAAGCGATTGAAGCCGGAGAACAACTGGCAGAAATGGGTATCAATGCAGAAATAATAAATATACATACAATTAAACCTTTGGATAATGCTGCTGTCCTAGCCTCTGTAAAAAAGACAAAATGCGTTGTAACTGCTGAAGAACATCAGTTAAATGGTGGATTAGCAGATAGCATAGCACAATTACTTGCAAAGGAATTACCAACCCCTTTAGAAGCTGTAGCAGTAAATGACAGTTTCGGAGAAAGTGGTACACCTGATCAATTGATGACCAAATACGGATTGGATGCTGTAAACATTGTAGCTGCCGTTAAGAAGGTTATCGAAAGAAAGCAGAAATTTGCGAAAGCAACTGTTTAGGCCTTCGCTGAAGCTACGGCCTACGCAGTAGGATTAATTGAAGCTACGGTCTATGCAGTAGGAGTAATTGAAGCTACGGTCTATGCAGTAGGAGTAATTGAAGCTACGG
>DAORKB010000010.1:0-30060 GCA_035439365.1 Bacteroidia bacterium | reverse complement strand
TCATTTAAATAAGTGGTTGGTTTCCATTCATATTTAAAATTCGGATGATTCGGATAAACGAAAATCTGTCCGCTGGTGTTTGGACAAATGGAATCACCTTTTGCTGTTACCTCCGGTAATGGTGATACTTTAATCTTTTTTGAAAGTGTATCGGTACATGTTAACAAATCACTTTTTGTAATTAATGTGATGGTATAATCTCCATGTGGATCATACTTATGAATGATAGAGTCTTTCGCCGTTGATGTTGTATTGTCTCCAAGTGTCCATTCGAAGGTATTCCCATTGAGAGAGGTATTTTTAATCATCACATCACTGCCTTCACAAGGTGTATCATCACTCACTGTAAAGTCGGATTTAACATTGTGAATTTCCAGATCAACAGGAATTATTAATTCACAAACCTTCTTCACATCTTGTAAAGTCAGGAACACCGTTATTTTTCCTGAAGCGGGAACATAGGTGTATACGTGCTTTATCGTTCCGGCAACGGTGTCCGTCTTTTTCGAACCATCTGCAAAATCCCAAACATAGGATTTAACGTCATTTAAATTAGAAGTAGTAAATGTAACTTCATCCCCCCTGCAAATACCTTTGGTTGGACTTACCAAATAATCTCCTTCAGGACCAACTACGTTATAGTCTTTTGTTGTTGAATCTTTACAACCAAAGCTTGTTCCTACAACCAATTTTACAGTATATGTTTTTCTTTTTGGAAACGTCGTACTTGCAGTTGGTAAACCATCAGCCGTTACTGAGTTGCCAAAATCCCAAAACCATGTCGTTACCTCCGAACCAGTTGTTGTAATGGAGCTATCCTTAAAGTTTACCACTTTTGGATAACACAATACAGCATCGTTGCTTGGCTGGCTTGAAATTGCAGCTTTCGGATAATCCTGCACTCTTATATTTACCGGTGGTAATGTTCCGGTACAACCCGTGGCTTTCTCGGTAAATTTTAAAGTAACCGGGAACGTACCGGATTTGGTATAGGTATGATTGAACGTTATATCTGAGTTGAATGTTCCATCCTTCAGATCCCATTCAAATTTTAAACTGGAACCATGCGAAACATCATCTGATGCCGTAAATGTGACAATTTCCCCCAAACAAATATTATTTTTAGGGAAAGTTGGATGATTGGATGTTACAGCGATCGAACTCATCGGTTTGTATATCCGAAGATCGAAATCAAATGTATTTGAACAACCCAACACATCGGTTACCAGTAAAGATACTTTTGCTGTGTCTTTTGGAGTAGTTGTGTAAATATGTGACGTATCTCCTTTTGTTCCCGGAATGTTAAGTAACTGTCCATCTCCAAAGGTCCAGTCCCAGGATGCAATTGTTGTATCACTTTCCGTTAACGGAGGTGTTGTTCCTATTGTTGTAAATTTAACCGTATCTGGTAAACAAATTGGATTTGTTACAACACTAAATTTTGAAGTTACTTCGAAAACTTTTACTGTAACTGTTGAGGTATCTTTACAACCATTGATATCTTCCACAACCAAACTAATGGTTTGCTCTTTTGCAGTAGCAAATTTTGTATCTGATTTAGGGTTATTGGTTGTAATTGGTCGTTTTAACGAATCGCTAAATATCCAGGAATAGCCTCTTAAACAAGCCGCGTTTACATCTACAGAAGCACTACCATCAAGTGTGTGTGTTTTCTCGAAACACAATTCACGTTTCATGGTAAAGTTTGATTGAATGTCTCTGATATGAATAACAACAGAGTCTTTGGATACCGGGCACTGAGCTGTATCATTTGTTGCCGTTAGCACCACTTTGTAGTTTCCTGTTTTTGTATAGGTATGTGTAATTTTTGAATAGCTGTTGGTATTCAGTTTTGTGGTGTCACCAAAATCCCATGAATAGTTGGAAACCGACCCGCTTTTAAAATTATCCAAATCTACTTCAAACCGTTTGCTGCCGCATATTTGTTTAAAATTAAGTTTTGCAATAGGTCCTTTTACATTAATGGCTACCGTATCAGAGCTGGATACACATCCATTGTAATCGCCCGAAAGAATAACCTTTCGAATGCCCGTACTGTCATTAAATGCAACTTTGATCACATCCAGATTGGCACAATGAGAGAATAAATCTCCATTGCTTGAATAATGCCAGCCATCAATACCGGTTTTATCAGGCGTCGTGTTGGTGAGTAAAATGGAATCACCCGGGCAAACAATTAGAGGCGATGCGGTGAATGTCAATGCTTTTTTAGCACCTACTTCTATCTTGACTTGATAAGACGTATCTTTACAACCATTTTTATTGGTTACAATTAATTGCACCATATAAACTCCCGGGTTGGCATACGTGTGCGCCTTCGGCCCTCCGGTAATTGCTGTTTCTTTTTGACCATCACCATAATCCCATTCCCATTTTACAATCGGTTCTTTTAATATGTTCGAACGGCTTGAATCAGCAAATGTAACAGCAAGTGGAGCACAACCCTGGTATTTATCAGGTACAAATCGTGCCCATGCAACAAATAACGTATCATTTTTTATGATCGAATCTTTACAACCAGCTGCAGTAATTGCAATCAATTTAACCGGATAAACTTTTATTTCCCGCTTATCATAAATCGAATCACGAAGTGCAAATGTATGTGCCGGATTTTGGAGTGTGGATGTATTTGGATTGCTTGGGTTGCTTCTGTCATCATTAAATGTCCACAACCAGGTAACAGGTGTTCCTCCTGTCATTGTTCCTGCAAAGTTTACTTTCATTGGACTTGTGCAGCCATAACCAGGATTCGCTGTAAAATTTACATCAGGGTCTTCAACCATTATCTTAACTATCGTGTCGTTGCTACAACTGTTGGATGAAACGGTAAGCTTTACGTTTTTTTCCCCAGGAGTGGTATAAACAGCACTCACTGTTGGTGAAGTTGTCACTTGTGTTGCTCCAGGCCCAAAGTCCCAGGTATAAATACCTCCACTGGAATTATTTGTAAAAACTACTGTGGATCCTTTACAAACAGTTTTTGGTGCTGTAAAACTTGCTTTTGGTTTTCCGATACTAATTAGTTTGGAATCAGATTTTGAACATTTATTTGAATCAGTTGCTGTAAGTGTAACTGTATAAGTCCCTATCGTTGTTAATGTAATAGGAGGTGGTGTAACACCTGTAAAAGGTGGATTTGCAGCCACTTTCCAAACAAACGACAAAGGTGGAGTTTGAGGTGTTGTATTCGTAAATGATACCGTCAGTGGTGGTTCGCAAGCAGATGCCGGACTTGGACTTGTTGTAAATGCTGTTGCCGGAGGGGTGCTTGTAGAAATATAATCCGGGAACCCAAGCGTGGTATTGCAAGTAGACAAGGAGGTTTCCATCACCAATGTCACCTTAAATTTACCGATCTTCGAATATATTTTTTTAAATAAAGTATCTCCAGGTGCAACATCTTTTGAGGGTGATCCGTCACCGAATTCGAAATTATATTTAGTAATCGTTACGCCTGCAGGAAGCGTATCTCTTCCCGGCACCAACGTAACTTCCAATGGAGCACAACCCGATAAAGGAGATAGTGCCGTAATCTGTGGATTGGGTTTCGCAAAAACAGTTATTTTCAATGTTCCGATAAGTTGTCCTCCAGGTCCCTCCTTTAACGTAACCGTGTATACTCCTGGAGTGTTATATGATCTGCTTGGATTGAGACTATCAGAAAATCCGGTATTTCCAAAATCCCAGTGATATTTCGTGTATCCGGTAGGAGCTGTAAATTTAACTGATAATGGTGCACACCCTTCTTGCTTGTCAGCAGTTTGGGCAACTACCCTTGACACAAGACCACATACAATGATGAGGAAAAAGTATTTTATTCTCATGATAAAATTGAAAGTATAAGTGTCAAATGTATGAATAAATCTTTTCTGATTAAAAAAAAATGAAATATCGAAGAAAATTCATTTTTAAGTTTTTTTATATACATTTGCTTCAATTAAAATCATAAAAATGAGGAATTTCATCTTCGTAATCGCATCGCTTTTTACCTTTTCTACTTTTTCATTTTCGCAACCAACGCAAACAAAAGAAAAGTTAACCTGTATTGATAAAACCTTTTCTGTTGTCGTACATATTGTAAAAGACAGTCTTCATAAAACCAATGTTTCAGAAGCTGCTATTATTGCTTCTATTGAAGGAGCATCATCTTATTTCGCTCCCATCTGTGTTTCTTTTAAAGTATGTGAAATTAGATACATTGACAATTATGCCTATGAGGACATTGACAAGGACTTGGATTTTCCGGAAATGCGTCATCAGTATAATGTAAAAAACCGCATCAATGTATATTATGTTAAAGGTTTCAAAGGTCTTCCAAATGCTGGTTTTGCAACACTTAAAGGAATTCAAAATACAGACGACCAAGGAATTGTTATGAGAAAAGATAAAGGACTTGGTATTGAAACAATGGCGCATGAAATGGGACACTATTGGGGTTTATATCATACGTTTGAAGCAGTTGAGCATGGACCCGAGCTTGCAGACGGAAGCAACTGCTCCACTGCTGGTGACCTGGTTTGTGATACACCAGCAGATCCATACGTAAATCCTGAAGATTTAAGCCCAAAATATATTAACGGTGCCTGCCAATTTGTATACATGGGTCAGGATACAAACAAACAATATTACGATCCGCATACGACGAATATCATGTCATATTACCTTTGTAATTGTGGCACTTTTACAGATGGTCAGTTTCAGAGAATGGTCTCTACTTATTTAGGTAAAATTGGAATGTGGTAATGAAAAAATCTTTATTTATTATTTTCTCGATTTGCATCGGACAGCTTTCAGCACAGGATATTCATTTATCCCAATTCTTTAATTCCGACCATTTATTAAACCCCGCCCGAATCGGTGATTTTGAAGGTGATTATCGTTTTACAGCTAATTACAGAAATCAATGGAGAGAAATTAATGGCAGCCCATTAAACACCTTTGTTGTATCCTTTGATAAAGCTTTCCATTACTATTCGCATGAAATCGATGGCGGTATTATGGTTGCAAGAGACGAATTCACCGGCTTTAATGTATCAACAACTAAAATATTATTATCCGGTGCTTATGGCTATACGACCGAAAGCGGGCATAATTTCAGAGTTGGTCTTCAACCTGGAGTGGTATGGAGACAAAGTAAAAAAGAAGGAGGAACATATCCATCACAATGGGAATATGAGAAGGGAGATTTTACAAACCCAAACAACAATGAGAATAGCCTCAATCCAAGCTTCGCTGAATTTGACCTGGATCTTGGTTTACAATGGAGCAAAACGTTTGGCAAGTCAACAGCAAAAATCGGATATGCTGCCAATCACTTGAACATGCCCAAAGACACTTATTTCAATGAAACGAAAGGGCGTTTAAGAATTCGTCACGTAACACATGCCGAACTTAACTTCAGGGCATCAGAAAAAATTTCCTTACAGCCAAGATTATTGTGGATGTGGACAACAAAGGCAAATAATATGGTTGCAGGAGCAAATGTAAAATACAAGTTACCTAATAAAACGATCACCAGCATTTCACTTGGCGCCTTTTACAGAGCGGGTGTGGTGAGAAATGCAGATGCTGCGATTCCTTATCTTGGCGTAAGCATCAAAAAATTTGATCTTGGATTTAGTTATGATGTAAACGTTTCTACATTAAGTACGGATGTAAAGAGAAGAAGTGCATTTGAAGTTTCACTCATTTACACAGGAGCAAGCTCAAAACCCAAAATTAAAACCCTGCCTTGCGATAGGTATTAAACAAGCATATTTCCATGTTAAGGTCATTTATCATTTTTCTATTTTTAGCTGTTTCCACCCTAAGCGTTGCGCAAAAAGAACTGGAAATTGAAGACGTAAAACCACGTAAAATCAGGAATCTTGCACAAGGAGCTGAACGTTCCGGAGATGTTTATCTCTCACTTGCCTATTATAAAAAATTGATGGAAATCAATCCGAATAATATAAAAGATCAATACCGCATTGCCGAGTTGTTTCGTTACACACGTGATTACGTGAATGCAGAAGAGTACTATGGTAAAGTTGTAAAAACTGCATCTGCTAAATTTCCTGATGCCCTATTCTACTTGGGAACCATGCAAAAAGCGAATGGTAAATACAAAGAAGCAATTGAAACATTCGGAAAATTTAAAAAAGGTTCAGCCAGTGTTAACAACGAAACAATAAAGAAGTTATACAAAACCGAATTAGAAGGATGTACACTGGCTATTAACTATAAAGATTCCACAGCGAAAGAAATTATTTTTCCAATGCCGGAAATCAATAACCCACATATTGATTTTTCTCCAATTCCATTAACAGAAAACAAACTTGTGTTTGGATCTGTGCGCGAACCTAAAGCCCGTTTCTTTGATATCGATCCTGACAAAGAAGAAAAGCAAGATACGTCAGCACTTCCGCCAACACGTAAATTTTATGTTGGTGAAAAAGAAAGCGGAGGCACATGGAAATTTAAAGGAGAATGGGCCGGACCATTTAATTCAAAAGATGTAGATATTGCCAATGGAACCTTCTCACTTGATAAATCACGTTTTTACTTTACCAAATGTGAAAAAAACTGGCAATTCAAAATGATTTGTAAAATCTATTACTCCGAAAAAAAGGGAGATGAATGGAGCACTCCGGTGGTAATGGATAATCAAATAAATATGCCCGACTTTACTTCATCGCATCCAACTGTCGGACAAGAATCCAAGAAAAAACAGGAAGTATTGTATTTTGTCTCTGATCGTCCAGGCACCAGAGGTGGTTTGGATATCTGGTACGCTGAATACGATGCGCGTAAAAAAGCATTTAAAGAACCTAAAAATGCCGGAAGTAAAGTTAATACTATCGGAACGGAGACAACACCTTTTTATGATGCAAAAACAAAAACCTTATACTTTAGCTCAGATGGAAAAGCTAATATTGGCGGATTAGATGTATACAAATCAATCGGTGAAGTGAATAAATTTAGTGTACCTGTTAACCTTGGCCCAAAAATCAATTCATCTGCTGATGATTTGGACTTTGCATTAAACTCAAAAGGAAACGGAGGTTTCTTTGCCTCCAACCGAAGTGGCGGACAATCCTTATACAACGCTACTTGCTGTGATGATATTTATGAATTTACATTCACCAAATTCATTGAATATATTTCCAAAGGAAAAATCACTGACAAAGACAGCAATTGTGTGACGGATGCTATCATTAGTGTTTACATCATCAATGGTGAAGAGAAATACTTGTCCGAAGAAATAAAAATAAAAGACTGCAACTACCGCCTGAATTTACGCTCCGGATACAATTATGTAGTTGAAGCGAATAAAGAAGGATACTTTAATAATTCCATCGACATTAATACAAAAACGATGGTTAAATCCGATAGTGCAACACACAATTTTGCGATTGCAAAAGTTCCGGAAAAACCACTTTTAATACCTAATATAAATTTTGAATTTGGTAGCGCGAAATTAACTCCTGAATCAAAAGCAGTATTAGACACTTCCATTGTTAAATTGCTTCATCAAAATCCACTATTGATTATTGAACTTGCAACACATACCGATAGTAAAGGTGCTGACGATTACAATCTAAAATTGTCTCAAAAAAGAGCTGATGCGGTTTTACAGTATTTAATAGAAAAGGGAATCGTAAAAGAGCGAATGACTGCTAAAGGTTATGGAGAAAGCCAGCCGATTGCACCCAATACAAACAAAGATGGGTCAGATAACCCGGAAGGACGTTCATTGAACAGAAGAACAGAAATTAAGATCATCGGAAAAATTGATCCGAATGTAGTAGAAGAGAAAGAAACGAAAGATGATAAAAAAGTAGAAAAGGAAGAAAAAGAAGAGAAAAAAGATCCGAAGAAGACGAATTAAAAACGTCTTACATAATTGAACGGTAAAGGTTAACATCTTTACCGTTTTTTTGTTTTGAATAATTTTTTAGAATGAGATAATTCTTTCTTTTTGTCTTGAAACAGGGCAAAAAGAAAAAGGAAAAGGAAAAAATACATAAGTTCCAACGGGGAAAAACCCCTGAAATGCTTCAGGCAAAACACTGCTTGACTCTAATAAAAATAACACGTTCACACCCTACACCCCTTACTCCACCTGCTGCACAACGAATACGGAAAATTCCTTTCACCACTTTGCTAAAATATGCATTAATATTACACTGTGATTTTAATGCAAACATTGTCACGATGCGGTCTTCATCAACGACAATTTTAAAATTAAGTGAAGATACACCGTAACCTGAATGAACCATGGGGATGGTTTATTAAGCAAGGTGCTTTTTACAGCAGGTTGCGGTGTATTTAACAAAAAGAAAACGATTGATTAAAACCAGGACAGCATAAATTACGTTGATAGTATAATCTATATTACGAACATGAGTACCAAAAGAAAAATAAGCAAAAAAACATTCACCCTTTTTTCATTTTTTAGAGATAAAAAAAGAAAAGGAACGGAAGGACTATCTGAGTTATTTACACATTTAAATTTGAACCCCGATCGGTACCAATATACATCACGAACAAAATAGCATTAACAATTTCTTTACTTCTTTTTTGATTTCTTCTTACCCTCCAATTTTTCCTCTAACAATTTATTAACCTTTTCCAATAGTTCGGCCTTTTTTTCGCTTTCAGCCAGTTGCTTCTTTGTCAGCTTCAGCTCTTCTTCCAGTTTTTGTATCTCTACCTTTAAGCCATAAGCAACCTTTTCTTCTTGCGCTGTTAAAGGTGCGGCGGCACTGTAATAATTAAAAAAGTCATGGTCCAGCACCTTACCGATCTTTTGCAACAAACCGGTATCAATGGTTTCCCGTTTGGTTTTGGTTGGTAATGGAAAATTAGTTTTTTGCCTGAAAGCTGTTAAAAACAACCGTAAATAAATCTACATAATTTTCTTATCTTTAAGCATGGTGTTTGTTACTTCCTTTAGCAAACAAATTTATGTATGTCACTTAATTACGAAGGCTTTTCCATTTCCGAAGCAACACAACTTCAAAATAAATTACGAGAAAACATTATTATCCCTGAACGACAACTCATTTTCCAAAAACAAATACAGACTAACAACTTCTCCTCCAATTCACTTACTATACAAACAGTCGGAGGCGCCGACATCTCTCTCAATTTATACGAAACCACTATTTATGCTGGTATCATCAATTTATCTTTCCCACAATTAATACCCGTCTCTTACTCACTTGTTAAAGCAGAAACACGATTTCCCTATGTCCCAGGATTTCTTGCCTTCAGAGAAGTACCTGCATTGGTAAAGGTTTGGGAACAATTGGAAATGAAACCTGATGTATTGGTTGTAGATGGGCACGGTATTGCTCATCCCCGAAGATTAGGTATTGCTGCACATTTTGGTGCTGTAACAAAGCAAGTAAGCATGGGCTGTGCTAAAAATATTTTATTCGGAAAATTCCAGGAACCATCTGCTGAAAAAAATAGCTTCACACCTATCCTTGATAAACAAGAACAAATTGGTTATGCTTTTAGAAGCAAATCAAAAACAGCTCCTGTGTATATTTCTCCTGGTTATGGCTTGGGAATGAACAACAGTTTGGAAATTATTCAGCGTTGCACAGGTAAATACCGCATTCCGGAGCCGACACGTTTAGCGCATGAATTAGTCAATCGATTTCGAAAAGGGGAATTACAGGAAGGGTATCACGAAATTCAATAATCTATCAACATTCAAACGATTTTACAAAAGTAGATTCAACCAGGTATTTATTAAACAATTCCACTTTCTCTTTCCTTCCTTTAACGGCTATGGATAAATGAATTTCATTGTTCTTCTTTATTTCGAGCTTGGGAGTACATTTTAATCCATTCACCTGAATAAAATTTTTTACTACATCAATTTGCTGATAATGTTCCTGGAATATGATCATATATCTACGGGTGTGATGAAGATGATCGATCAGGTTTTGAAGGTATTCAAATAAAAATAAAACCACGATTGTCAGGATTGTTCCAACAGCAGCAAGTTTATAATCATGGAAACCGATGGCCATACCCAGGGCAGAAGTTACCCATATGGAAGCAGCGGTTGTTAAACCTATTACAGTAAAACCTTCCTTAAACACGACGCCTGCGCCAATAAAACCAATACCTGTAATAATGTTGGCAGCGATACGATCGTCACTCCCCTCTCCTATTTGCTCGGATATCATCGTTAGCATAGCAGAACCCAGGCAAATGAGGATCATTGTTCTGAAACCGGCAGATTTATTACTATACTCACGCTCAATTCCTATTATTCCCCCAACAAGTATGGCAACCAATAATTGAATAATTTCTTCTGTTATAATATCCATGATTTAAAATTACGAAAAATTAACACTATTCATCTTTTCGCTCCAGTATTACCTAAAACCGCGCCTTACATTTATTTTTCAAAAAACATTTTGTTATCCTCAATTCATTTATACCTTTGTTCAAACTTTAGGGGTGTCCTTTAATTATTTAAAGAACTGAGAAATACCCTTGGAACCTGATTCAGTTAGTACTGGCGAAGGGAAAAGTAAGCACACTCTCCGTAGTACGCCATTTCCTAAAGTTTATTTTTTTAAACACTTGAAATGGAAATCAGCATCAACAACAAACGAAAAGAATTTGACGGGCAATTGATCACTGTTCAACAATTGATCAATCAGGAAATTCCCGAACGCCAGCAAGGAATTGCTATTGCCGTAAACAACCGTGTTATAGCAAAAGCCGACTGGGCACAAACACCTATTGCCGATAAAGATCAGGTGACGATTATACGCGCAACACAAGGCGGATGAGGATTAGTTGAACATTGTACCAATGCGTGCGCTGTGTCAGTTCGAGCGGAGTCGAGAACACAGCGATGGCTTACAAAGCGCTTTTAAAGCAACGCACAGTTCTCGACTCCGCTCGAACTGACACAACACACGGTTCATCACAATTTTAAAGTGAAATTTTCAAAAGCATACATTTTAATTCCATCGAATGAAAAAAGAACAAACACCGGAAACAACCATTATTTCGCGTAATCCATTAACTGGCTCAAAAAAAATTTATGTGCATGGAGAACTTCATGATATACAAGTTGCCATGCGGCAAATTGAACTCTCTCCTACTGAACATAAATTAAAAAATGACGTTTCGTCAACACGTAATGAAGCTGTTACTGTTTATGATACAAGCGGACCTTACACAGATCCCAACATTGCCATCGATTTAAAAAAAGGATTGAACCGCATGCGCGAGCAATGGATCTTAAAACGCGGAGATGTTGAACAATTAAATGATTTCAGTTCTGCCTACTGCCGCGAACGACTAGCAACTAAATCGCTTGATGCTTTCCGTTTTGAACATTTTAAAAAACCACTTCGTGCAAAACCAGGATGCAATGTTTCACAAATGCATTATGCTAAAAAGGGTATTATTACTGCCGAAATGGAATACATTGCAATCCGTGAAAACCAGCAGATCGAATTGTTGAATAAAAAATCAGGTTTAGGACATCAACATGCTGGACATAATTTCAATGCAAACACACCAAAAGGATTTATTACGCCTGAGTTCGTAAGATCTGAAATTGCTGCCGGAAGAGCGATTATACCAAACAACATCAATCATCCGGAAAGTGAGCCCATGATCATCGGCAGAAATTTTCTGGTGAAAATAAATACCAATATTGGAAATTCTGCTGTTACTTCGACCATTGAGGAAGAAGTGGAAAAAGCCGTGTGGAGCTGCCGTTGGGGTGGTGACACCTTAATGGATCTATCTACCGGAAAAAATATCCATGAAACACGGGAGTGGATCATTCGCAACTGTCCTGTTCCTGTTGGCACAGTTCCCATTTACCAGGCTCTGGAAAAAGTAAATGGAAAAGCGGAAGATCTGACCTGGGAAATCTTTCGCGACACCTTAATTGAGCAGGCCGAACAAGGTGTTGATTATTTTACCATACATGCCGGTGTATTACTTCGTTACATTCCATTAACAGCAAAACGAATAACAGGTATTGTATCACGTGGTGGAAGCATCATGGCCAAATGGTGCCTGGCGCATCACCAAGAAAATTTTCTTTATACACATTTCGAAGAGATTTGTGAAATCATGAAAGCATACGACGTTGCTTTTTCATTGGGTGACGGTTTAAGACCAGGCTGCATCGCTGATGCAAATGATGCCGCACAATTTGGTGAGTTAGAGACATTGGGTAAGTTGACTAAAATTGCCTGGAAACATGATATACAAACCATGATTGAAGGCCCCGGACATGTACCCATGCATTTGATCAAAGAAAACATGGATAAACAATTAAAGGAATGTCATGAAGCTCCTTTTTATACATTGGGGCCTCTTACAACAGATATTGCTCCGGGATATGATCACATCACCTCTGCGATTGGTGCTGCTATGATCGGATGGTTTGGTACTGCCATGCTTTGCTATGTAACACCAAAAGAGCACTTAGGGTTGCCCACTAAAAAAGATGTAAAGGATGGTGTGATTGCCTATAAAATTGCAGCGCATGCTGCCGATCTTGCGAAAGGTCATCCGGGAGCGCAATACCGAGACAATGCATTGAGCAAAGCACGATTTGAATTCCGTTGGGAAGATCAATTTAACCTTTCACTGGATCCTGATACGGCTCGCGAATTTCATGATGAAACATTACCAGCAGAAGGAGCCAAAATTGCCCACTTCTGCTCCATGTGTGGCCCACATTTTTGCTCCATGAAAATTACACAGGAAGTAAGAGCATTTGCCGAACAACAAGGTATTCTGGAAGAAGAAGCATTGCAAGCAGGCATGCAAGAACAAGCAACATTATTCAAAAACTCAGGAAGTCAAGTTTATAGCTAATGATCATCGTCATCTCCAATCCAACTCCTGTTGAACAGGAACATAAAATCATCAACGCTTTATTTGATGAAGGTTTATCCATTTTCCATATGCGTAAAATGGATTATACCGACAAAGAACTAAATCATCTGCTGATGAAGATTGATAAACAACATCATTCAAAAGTTGCATTTCATCAACATCATGAAATGGCTGAACATTTTGGATCCAGGCGATTGCATTTTACAGAACAGGAACGAAAAAAATTAATGCCTGAGATCATTCAAAAAAATGGTAGTCAATATACTTTGTCAACGGCAATCCATCACATTGGAATGTATACAGCATTGCCTGATATTTTCGACTATTGTTTTCTTTCACCCATATTCAACAGCATTTCTAAACCCGATTTACAATCGATGATTACACCCGATTTTAAGTTGCCTGAAAAATCACACATTAAAATAATTGCATTAGGTGGCGTGAGCGCATCCGGAATACCAGATGTTAAAAATTACAATTTTGATGGAATCGCTGTTTTAGGAACTATTTGGGGAGAACCTGAAAAAGCAATTTCAAATTTCAAAAAATTAAAAGAAGAATGGGGAAATTACGGCCAACAGTATTGAGTATTGCTGGTATAGATCCCAGCGCCGGAGCGGGTTTGATGGCAGACATCAAAACCTTCGAAGCCAATCAGGTATATGGCCTGGGCATTCCTTCGGCTATTACCAATCAGCACGACCTTCGTTTCAGGCAGGTAGAATGGATCCCTCTTCCTAAAATTATTGATCAGCTGGACCTCTTAAAAGAACGCTTCCATATTGGATTTATTAAAATAGGATTGATTGAGAGCTTGACAGTACTGGATGAGTTATTAAACCAACTATCTGTTTCAATCCCCGATGCATCCATTGTTTGGGATCCTGTTATAAAAGCAAGTGCCGGACATAGGTTTCATTCAGAAATTGATTTGCAGCTGATCAAACATATTTGTAAAAAGATATATTTGCTTACACCTAATATTCCGGAAGCTATTCAACTAAGCACAACCGATGATGCATTTGAAAATGCTAAAGAGCTTAGTGCGCTTTGTAATATTTACCTGAAAGGTGGGCATGCAATAAACCAAAAGGGGAAAGATTTTTTATTTCTGAAAAATGGAAAAACATTTTCATTTAACCCCAAACAAAAAAATGTCACTGCAAAACATGGCTCTGGCTGTGTATTGTCGGCTGCTGTCACCTCCTACTTAGCAAAAGAAATGAATTTACATACAGCATGTTTAAAAGCAAAAACATATACTTCCCGTTTTTTGACAAGTAATTCAACATTGTTAGGTTATCATAAACGTTAAACACATGTACAGCAAAATTCAATACATCTCACAAGGGCTAACAACTACCGAACAATTCAACAACATCCATCAGGCATTGGATGCCGGTTGTTCATGGATACAGTTACGTTTTAAAAATGCTGAGAAAGGTGAACTCACACTTCTTGCGGAACGTATCAAACCACTTTGTAAAAGTTATGCTGCTACTTTCATATTGAATGATCATGTTGAACTGGCCAAACAACTTGACGCCGATGGTGTACACCTGGGTTTACAAGACACTGATATTGCAACTGCAAAGGAGTTACTCGGAGAAGAAAAAATAATCGGAGGAACTGCTAATACATTCAATGACGTCATGCAGCGTATAGATGAAAAGTGTACTTACATTGGATTGGGGCCATTTCGTTTCACAAAAACAAAAGAAAAATTAAGCCCGGTTCTGGGGTTTTCAGGATATCAGCAAATTTTAAACGAACTACGAAAAAAAGAAATAGAAATACCCGTTTATGCAATCGGCGGGATTCAAACAGATGATGTTCCTGATCTGATTGCTTCTGGCATATATGGTATTGCCATATCCAGCCTTGTAACACAACATCCCGATAAAAAAAAATTAATTAAACATTTAAAAAGCGCTTTGTATGCACCCATTGAATATAGCCGACAAAAAATTTAACTCCCGTTTGTTTTTAGGAACCGGCAAATTTGGTTCTGTCAAACAAATGGAAGATGCCATATTAACATCCGGAACCGAAATGGTAACCGTAGCTCTTAAACGTATTGATCTGGAAACACCAACAGAATCTATTCTAACACATTTACAACATCCCCATATTCAATTATTACCAAATACATCCGGTGTTCGAACAGCTGAAGAAGCCATATTTGCAGCTCAACTTGCACGTGAAGCCCTGGAAACAAACTGGCTCAAACTTGAAATTCATCCTGACCCGAGGTACCTTATGCCAGATCCTATTGAAACATTGAAAGCAACAGAAGCATTGGCGAAACTGGATTTTATTGTTTTACCTTATATACATGCAGATCCTGTTTTATGCAAACGCCTTGAAAACGCCGGAACAGCAGCTGTAATGCCGCTTGGGTCACCTATTGGAACAAATAAGGGATTGAGAACCATTGACTTTTTAGAGATCATCATCGAACAAAGTAATGTTCCTGTAATCGTGGATGCAGGTATCGGTTCACCATCAGATGCTGCTAAAGCTATGGAAATGGGTGCAGATGCAGTACTTGTAAATACGGCCATTGCCGTTGCGGGAAATCCTGCACTCATGGCAAAAGCATTTTCTCAAGCTGTTGAAGCCGGTAGAACAGCATATCTGGCTGGTTTAGGAAAACAATCCAAACACGGAGTTAAGTCTAGTCCACTCACTTCATTTTTAACGACCTGAATAGCTTAATTATTAATAGACATGTTTACAAAACATTTTGATACATTTTCCTGGGAAGAAATTAAATCATCCATTTACTCCAAAACAAATGCAGATGTCGAGTCGGCACTTCTAAGTCAAAAAAGAACGTTGGAAGATTTCAAAGCACTTCTTTCACCTTCCGCGGCTGGCTACCTGGAAGAGATGGCTCAATTAAGTAATGTGCTTACGCAAAAACGTTTTGGGAAAACCATTCAACTTTTTGCACCACTTTATGTAAGTAATGAATGTAATAACATTTGTACCTACTGCGGTTTTAGTTTGGATAACAAAGTGAAACGAAAAACACTTAATGAAAATGAATTGTTGCAGGAAGCAGAATTAATAAAAAGACAAGGATTCAATCATCTTCTCCTGGTTTCCGGCGAAGCAAATGCTGTGGTTAACACTTCTTACTTCCTAAAAGCAATCGGACTATTAAAGTATAAATTTGCAAACATTTCAATCGAAGTGCAGCCATTGGACACGCCGGAATATGAAACATTGCAAACAGCTGGTGTATATTCTGTTCTTGTTTATCAGGAAACTTATCATCAGGAAGTCTATAAAAAATATCATCCCAAAGGAAAAAAATCAAATTTCAAATACCGACTTGAAACCCCAGACAGAATAGGTGCAACCGGTATGCATAAAATTGGTTTGGGTGTTTTGCTTGGGCTGGAAGATTGGCGAACAGATTCTTTCTTTTGTGCGGCTCATCTGGAATATCTTAAACGAAATTACTGGCAAACCAATTTTTCCATTTCATTTCCGCGAATGCGACCTGCAGAAGGAATCATTGAACCCAATGTTATTGTAAGTGACGCCGAGCTTTTACAACTTATATGCGCTTATCGCTTACTTGATGAAAATGTCGAGCTATCTGTTTCCACACGTGAATCAGAATTATTCAGAAATCATATCATCCCACTGGGCGCAACAAGTATGAGCGCAGGTTCAAAAACGAATCCGGGCGGGTACGCTGCAGAACCATCCTCTTTAAAACAATTTGAAATTTGTGACGAGAGAAGTGTACATGAATTTGCCAAAATTATAGAACAACAAGGATATGAAGCAGTTTGGAAAAATTGGGATGCGGTACTACAGTGATGAGAGCAGAGAGGGACAGCGAGGATTACGCTCTTCAATCAGAGCTTGTGCGTTGTGTCACCCGATAGGTGTCGGGTTTGAGCGGTCCCGATAGCTATCAGGACGAGAACAGGTCTTGAATTTATTTAAATTAAAAGAAACAAATGAGTGACTTTACTAAAAACGAATTAATACGTTACAGCCGGCAATTGATGCTACCAGACATTGGTTTAAAAGGGCAGGAAAAATTTAGAAATGCAAAGGTCCTGGTTATTGGTGCCGGTGGATTGGGTTGTCCCGTCTTGCAATATTTATGCGCAGCAGGGATTGGCACCATTGGTATTGTTGATTTCGATACCATTGAATTGCATAACCTCCATCGTCAAATTTTATATACTGCAGAAGATGTTGGAAAATCAAAAGCAACTATTGCCGCACAAAAATTAAAAGAACAAAATCCTCATTTAATTTTTAATGAACATAAAGTAATTTTTAATGCTGAAAATGCTCCCGGTCTTATTCAGCAGTACGATATCGTTATGGATGGCTCTGATAATTTTGAAACCCGTTATTTAGTTAATGATACTTGTGTTGCACTAAATAAACCATTGGTATATGGCAGTATTTTTAAGTATGAAGGACAAGCTGCTGTATTCAATTATAAAGGTAGTAAGCACTTACGGGATATTTATGCTGAGGCACCTCATCCGGATGATGTACCCAATTGCAGCGAAACGGGTGTTATTGGTGCTATTCCAGGAGTCATTGGAACATTAATGTGTACAATGGCCCTTGAAATAATTCAAGAGCAGTTTAGCAATTTAAATACATTGCATATTTTTAATTTTAAAGAATATAGTATGCAAAAGTTGGTGTTTTAATTTAAATAGGTCATTATAAATTAAGATCCCTATGATCCCTCCGGGGTCAGCCCATTATTTCACACCACCTTTTAATTTAAATTGGATGGGACGATACATTTCGGTATGCTCCACTTTCCAACCCATTGATGTAAATCAATTAATTCACCATTGCATGTAAGATAACTCCCTTGTTTATTTTTACGAATGCAAACAAGCTTTCCCTGATGAAGGAGTTCCATTATTCTCTTTTGTAGTTGATCTTCGGAAAGTGTTCTGTCTTTTCCAGCATTAGCTCCTTGCTCATTGTTGTGCAAATCCATAACGGAGCTTATGGAGTCAGGAAGTATTTTATCTTCCAACTCCTGTTTTTTGAATTGTAGTCTGTTTCCTTTTTCGTGAGCCCTGCCTAACTTCAATGCTTTCCTACTGCCTATTGCTTTGCTTACACAAGCCATCCAATAAGCATGTTTAAATGCATCCAATTTTCCACCACTCATATCGTTACCAATTGTTCCCGAATTTTTTATAGAATCTGTAACAAAGTAAGATCTGATCGTTGCTTTAAATGCACGCTTCACAACAAAAGGATGAGTTGCTACCCATATTTTCTCAGGCCGGGAAATTCGTGCAAATTTTGAAACGAGTGACTGTGCCTGATAGGAAGTAAATCGGAATAAAAATAATAACAACAGAACTATACGCATCATCGGATCAGATACATTTTCCCCCATCCATTTTTGAAAAAACCATCGGCAGAAGTTTCTTTCCGCTTTATATTTTCTCCATTAAGTTTTGTAAGTACACGATAAAGGTAAACACCATTTGCAAGTTGATCCCCAAATTGATCACGACCATCCCAGGCATATTGTGTAATGTTTTTTCCAATGCGTAATGGACCAAGTTCATCTTCAAAAATTTCTTTAACTACCTTACCGCTAATCGTCATGATTTGTATTTTAAAATTGGTAGGCACTTCGGAACCGGTTAGCGTAAAAACAAAACGTGTTGATGTTGAAAATGGATTTGGGTAATTCAGTACATGCGTAATACTTGACTCATTTTGCACTTCAAAATTGATTGTGTAATCAAATTCTCCTGATAAATTTTTTGATTTATCGTAGGCTCGTACAACTAATTGGTAAGTGCCATCTTTGATCAATTCAGGTTTAAAAATTATCCGGCAACTGTTATTTGGTAATACAGCTGGAACAAAGGTCATTGTTGAACCAAAATAAATAGGTTTTAATGCCGCACCCGGTTCTTTTAATGATACTTTAAAATCATTGGTATCATTTAACGCCAGATATTTATTCTCATCTTTCAATTGAATCTGGATAGAAGGTTTGGAAGAAACCAGCTCGTTATTCATGATGTGCATACCATCAAATGTAACATCCAGCAAAGGATTAGTACGATCAGGTTTTATGTATACACCATTTCGCACCACATTATTAAAATGATATTGCTCCAGCTGAGATTTCGGTTGATTGATCGGATTTACTTCTGCCCATAATGCACACGAACCTTTAAAAGGCGAGCTATTTAATACAACCGTATCGATCATCAGTTCGCCCGGGGCAAATAAGTTTTTTTTCAGTTTTGAAGGAAGTGGATGAATCACCCGGGCAGCATCCTCTACCCAATAATTTACGAGTATACTATCTTTAAATGTATACTCACTAATATTCTGGATGGGTAAATGCATAATAACCTCCGCACCATTATCCACACTGTCTGTAAATGTGTATCCTTTCAAAGCATTGATGGCCAGCTCGGGTACAGGTGTATAAATGACCTGCCATTTATCAAGTTGAGGAGGTGTGTGCAATGAGTCATCTTTAAGATACGCCACTAAACGAATGTTTGGATATTTTTTTGCATCAATGTAATTTCCTAAATTACCGATATCTGTCTTGGTATAATCAAAGTCCACTACACCTACTTCCTTACCATCTGGTTGAATACCCAATACGCGAACAAAAATACTATCATGTGAAATCCCTATATCAGTGGTGTGTTGAGCCCATGATAGAGAATCCCAACTGGATGCCGGACCAATAACCGGTGAAGAAATAGCACCAACGTTCCAATTCGTTGTAATGGTTGTATCCAGTTCGATAATTGATTGTTCTGAGGCGCCAATAATTTCTTTCGCAGTGCCCGGTGCATCTCCCTTTTTACCAAAGGCGATGTATGGAACATTTTTGGGAACATTTCTAAATTGTGATGCTCCAAACAAATCAAAACTGTTGTATACACTATTTTCGTATGGCACCTGAATTCTGCTCATGGAATAAGCCAATACATAATAGCCACTTGGAACAACATTCGTTATAAAATTTGTAATATTATTTCTTGCGGATGCATCCACATCCAAAAATTCAAATGCATTGTATTCATATTCCCTGCATTGTGTATTTCCATAAATCCCATTGTAACAATTCGAGCAAGTTGGTGAAACCACGGTAGTTTGCCAGTTTTCTCCTGTTATAGGATCTAAAACCACAATGTTCATTCCCGAACTATTGCCAACACAACTCCAATATGTTTTGATATAGTCGTTTAATTTCCATTCAATATTGGTGTACGGGATATAAGGGATAAGTCCATTTGTACAAGAAAGCGATTTCGTGTCATTAAAAAAATCGAACTTGCGTTTTGCTCTGTTAAATTTCACATACTGAAAAGCATCATCTTTAAATTGAAAAATATGTGCCTGCTCCCATCCCCTTTTCTCAGGAATATATTGAAAAGAAAATTCCCTCCAGTTAAAACCATTTATCGGACTAACAGAATCTTCACTTACACGCCAATAATAAACTTTTAAGGGGGCTAATTTAAACGGAAGATGCCAGGACAATACACCTCCGCTTGAATTAATTTTAGTCGTTAATAACGGACTATTAAATGTATCGGTTGTATCAATTTGAAACGTATAATTTCTGGAAACAGCTAATGGATCTCCGGTAGATGCTTTCAGGGTAATTGTATCCTGAGGGACAATGGAAAAATTGTATGGATAAACAGGCGCGATGCTGCCTCCGTTAATAACTACAGTTGCTCCGGGATTCGTGGAATTATTGATTTCATTATCTTCCTTAACAGTGTTATACGAATCGGTGATGGCATTAAATTTATTCACTCCAACGCCTTTTGCATAATCATTCCAGAGTTTGAATGAAATGGTATCTTTAAATTTAGGAGCACGGTGCCTCAATGAATAAACCTGCGTTTCTCCACCCGGGAACGTTCGTGTAAGCTCTGTAAAAATACTATCCTTAATTGCTCTTCCTATGTTTGTAATTTCAACGTATACGGTAATTGAATCTACAGATGATTTCTGATCAAAATAGATACTGTTGTTTGTTACTTTGTAATCTGGGTTCGCTTCTGCCGGAAGTTTTACAGAGGGGTCGCCATGAAACGTCATGTCGTAACTCATTTGACGCAATAAAGGATCTGTTAAACCTTCCTGCTGGAAATCTTTGATTGTATTTTTTATAGAACTACCAATACTTTTTCCATAATTATGAATGGATATTTCCTGGTAAAAGTTGCTGGAAAAAGTATTCAATGCATACGGTACACCTAAACTTACTCCTCCTAAATATCCAATGGTTCCTCTTTCTGGTGTCAATACAAATACTTCACTTGAACTTAGCGACTGTCCGTTCGCTCCCATAATTGCGTGTATATCTCCTGAGTAACAGGAATTGGCAAGAAGCAAGGGATAATGTCCGGGTATTGGGTTGTAGACGCTTATATCATCAATACTTTGGTCAAAGCCAGATCCATACGCATGTCCGAAAAATGTCATCAAGGCTATACCATTGTTGATCAACTGCTTTAACGTGTCGGAAGTATTTACTTGTATAGGAGTAGTACTTGTTTTAAAAAAACCTTTCACCTTTCCACCAAATAATGTATCCTCCACAACAGATTTATAATAGTCTAAATAACCCTTTAATTGTGCTTGTTCAAATGAAGATATCCCACCACCAAAATGCAACACTTGTTTCATCCATTCTGCCGGCGGATTGGTTGCTTTGTTTTCAAACAACATTATTTTATTTAGATACGCATCTACATCTCTGGTTGATTGTGCTGCCAATCTACCCGTAGGAATGGCTGGAACCAGCTGATCAGCGGGGTTTAAACCGCTTGTCAATAAATTATCACTCGGTGGATTTCCAAAAGTTGGAACCAGGCATTTTGCAAATCGGGATGGTATTCCTCTGATATCATTTAAATGATAAGCCTTACCAATGATAAATAAATTTTCCGGAGGTGTTACATAAAAATGGATCAGAAACTTGCAGAAATTACGAATCGCAATCGGTGTTTTTACGATACCATATCCAAACTGATCGTACAGCTCATCAATATCTGCAATAACTACATGATGCTGACCACCATATTTATTGGTGCTTCTGTAATTTTTATACTCCAGTACGGAATTCATTAGCATTTTGTGTGTAATGATCACAAAAGCTGAGTCGGTTGATTGTTTAAGGAAGTCCGTAAACTGTGCGGTAGAAGAAACAGGAATAAGTTGACTAATTTTTAGAATACTATCATCCGAAGTCAAAAAACAATTTCTTTCAGATCCTGTATTTGGAAGAAGTGCCTGATACGTTGTTGCAGATTTAACACTTACAATTCTTTTTGAATTTGTTAAATCGTACAACCATACGGGGCCGGTTGAATTAAAATTACTTATACTTAGCTTTGTTTTTAATCCGGCAGCATCTGGTATCTGCATCCAGACTCTTCCTTTAAAGTCAGCAAAATTAAACGTACGTGGATAATCAACACGCACGTATGTTGCAAATGTTCTGTTGGATGTAAAACCAGAATCCGGGATACTCTTGTAATTAAAATAAGTAAACCCTTCTGTTAGTATAGAAACAGGGATCGATCTTTTGAAATAATTTGCTTCGTATCCCATGAAGGTTGTATCTACCAATACATTATTATTGCACTGAATAGTTAAATGATGATCGGCCTGACCATTATTGAGAAGGTTTTCATTTTTAGATGCCCCAATAACCATCGTAGTAAAAGTGGCTGCAGGCCCGTTCAGATATCGGTTTGTTGTTGATGCAAATAACGTATTTTGCCCACCTAAATTCATTACATCACCACCGTATGTTTCTGACTTCACATATCGCGAATCTGTTCCGCCATAATCATCCGTTTCTCCATTATAATAATTATGGTGGTATTCATTTACGTCAGTATGCATATAATACGGAGCAACCGGATAAGAAGAAAAAGCCGTATCGGTTTCCACTTCCATTCTGCTATTGTTAACAGATTGGTTCCAGGTTAAATAATACATCGCTGTATCATTCACAAGACTGAAGTATGGATTTGGAATGTGAGGTGTGTTTACATATAAAAGAGAATCCAATGCACCATCATTTTTGGCTGCATAAAATTCGATAAACTCATTTTTATTTAACGTGAGATCGCTGCTTTCAATATGTAAAGGAACTTCTTTGCCTTTGTTAAACAGCTGTAGGTTTCGAACATCCATTGAACCAATTGCAATACCTGCTGAAGCGAGCGTTGCAGAATCGATTCTATAAACACCATTTTTAAAGATTTTTATTTTGTAGTATTTCTGAGCATAATTAATCCATTCATTGCCGTAGGATTGTGCATTTAAATCGGCAATAAAAAAGCAACAAAAAAAAAGAATCAGTATATGTTTTATCATTTCACTTTTTTGTTGATTTCAAATTTTACAGTAAAAACATGTGAATACAAAGCTACTGATTGATCGCCAATATCTGTTAATGCATAATCCAGATAAAACGATTTAACATGAATACCAACCCCTATGTTCGGTTGAATAGTTGTAATAGTACGTTTGGAAGCATCTGTGTATGACTGATAATTTCCCAATCCTCCTCTTACAAAAAGTATATTGCTATAAGATGCTTCTAAACCAATATGCGGATCCAAACTTACGGCGTTACTTTTGATCATTACATTTCGTTTTCCATCAAAGGTAGCATCCAGATCCGATTCAACCAATAATGAGATTTTAGGTGACAAATCAAACTTACGGGCAACACCCAACAATAATTTAGGTAAAGTAACTTCTACAGAATTCTCTGGAATTTCATTTCCGGTCGTTTGAAAAACAGCCTTCGTTGCATCAGAAAGGTTATAGCTCCAGGCATTAAATGTAGATGTAACATCACGTGCCATCGCAGCAAATTTCCATTTTCTATAATCGTATTGTGCACCTGCATCTAATCCAAATCCCCACGAGCCGGCAAAATCACCCACTCTTCTACGAATCACTTTTGCGTTTGCTCCCACACGTAAGCCTGGAATTTTAAGTGATTTTGCATACGATACCAGGAGTGCAAAATCAACTGCCGAAAATTTTGTAATGCGATCGTAGTTTACATTTCCGTTTGCATCAATCAACTCCGTTGTATTGGGAATATCATCTACACCAAACCGAACAATGCTTAGACCCAATGCAGAAGTAGTATCCAAACGGGTTGCAAAAGCACCGTAATCGTACTTGGCTATTCCCGCAAAATACTCACTGTGCATTAATGTTAATTGATGTTGATTGCCCATAGCAGCTAAACCAGCAGGGTTCCAATAACCGGCAGTAACATCATTGGCAGATACAACAAAGGAATTTGACATCCCAAGGGCTCGTGCCCCTACACCAATATTTAAAAATTCGTTACTGTATTTTCTGGTTTGAGCCAAACCTGAAAAAGTGATCAGTGATAAAACGAAAACAATGCTTAAACTTCTCTTCATACGGGATTTAAAATTAAACTAATTTACCTTTATATGCAAACCTTCTCAAAACGGTTTTTTTAGGTAAATATTGCCCCCTATTCAGGCCATAATCAAATGATTACCTTATTTTCTTAAAACATGGCTAACCTTTGAACAGGCGCTGTTTTACTTTAAAAATCACCTGCTTTATTTTCATTTCATCTGCCAATAAACCTATTATTAAGATAAGGAAAGGAATACCCGGGATGCGGTATCGCACAAGTGCCCCTAAAACGGGTGTTGTAAGTCCAATTAACACAAACAGAATAGCTATAAAACTAGCACAAAATAAAATTACGGCCAACGGTATTCTTTTTTTGAGGAAAAAGAAAGAACCCAATAAACAACTCAAAATCAGCAGGTTTTCAACGAGAATAAAGCCCGAAAATGCTTTGTTCATTTCAAATAATGGTGGCATGATCAATCCGTTCATCAATGCCCAGGGAGCATTTTTGAGAACATCGATCATATCAGGCTTGATTTCATGAATAGGAAAGGCACTTCTGGCTGGTACCATCATAAAATAACCTGTAAACTTACTCGTATCACTGGCGTCAATCCATACCGTATCCGTTTTTCCATATTTAAACGAAGCGTACTTATACCCTTTTTTAAGCTTATATGTATTTGGAGCAACTAACTGTAAGCGCGCTTCACGCACATCATAATCCAGATAAACCAGGCAGGTATCATGATAAATTACCATTCCACCCCGGGCTATATTTAAAAAATCGGTTTGTTTTTTTTTTAATACACGCGCAAAATCAAGAGAAGGTGAGATAAACCGTGCCGTTAAAAGAAAGGTCAGGAAAAATACATAAACAACAGAATATTTTAACACAACGCGTTTGTGATTACTGTTTGCAATCCAAAAATTGGCCAATAATGCCGGTAACATGGCTATAAAGACGTAAAACTTAATAAATATAAGCATTGTGGCGCCCAGCACTAAACCCAACATATTTTTTAACGTGTAATAGCGTCTTAACCCACACTGGCAGTGATAAAGCATCAAACCAATTCCAAGAAACAAAACACCTTCTTTCAATACAGTAGAGGTCCAAAAAACAACAGAAGGCAACAAAAAACAAGCGATGATCAAAACGATCGATGCATTTCTGAAATAGGGAAAAAACGTTTTGTAGAAATACACCAAACCGATGAACGATAAAAAACACATGATAACAGCCTGTACATAAAAGTAACCGAATGAAAAAAAACGTAACACAGCATATAATCGAATCATTGTTCGTGTATCAACGATTAAAAACGACCCCTCCGTTTTGTTCCACACAATCATTTTTGCCCGTATAGCTTGCATTTCGGGATCATCACCAAGTCCAAAAAGCAATTTGAAAAAAGCGGATGTATGTTCAAAAAATGCATTGTAAAGGATCTGACTCTCGAATAGAAATTTACTGGAATCTGTTACGGGATAAAATTTTAAAAACAGCTTCCACACGATGGTTGTGCATACTATTTTCAGAAAAAAAAGTAAAAGTGTATTGGTTCGGGAAATCCCAGGTAAACGAAAGAATGCAAATTTATAAATGATGAAAATAAATAATGCAGTATATAAACCGCACAAAAGTATTTGTGTCATCAGCGCTTATTTTAGGATGGTTTGCATCGTTTAAAAATAAGGATTTGTATTGGGATTTAGTATAAATAATGAGAGAAGAAATTATTTTTTAAGTTTAGTAAGTTCAATGTGGTATTTACCTTCCTTTTTTAGAAGTGTTGCAATTTTTTTCTTTATAAGTCTATGTTGCTCCATTTTCTATGTGCCTATTTGGAGCAATTGATAGATTGGTATAAATATTTTTACAACTATCCTGTTTTAATTTGAATGTAATTTCTTTATACGCTACGGCTAATATTTTTACTTCGAATTCACTATCATTTCTCGGCAAGTTAAGAACGGCTGTTCCATTTATATCGGTTGTAATTCGTTGCTGATCATTATTTAATTTTATTGTAGCAAATGGGACCGTCTCTCTTGTAACTCTATCTGTCAACAAAAAATTGAATTGAACCATGTCGGCCTGATTGAATAAAATGCTTCTTCTATTTGGTATCAATGCTAATATTTCTTTTAAATATAAAGCATAAAGAACGCGAAAAACAGGTGAAATGGTGCAATCTTTACTTAACAAAGTTGTCGAAAAAAATGTATTTTTGCCTCAATTTTAAAGCAAATGCAATTAAAAAAACACATTCCGAATGCTATTACATGCGGCAATCTATTATGCGGGTGCCTGGGTATTGTAGCTTCATTTGACAACCGCCTGGATTACGCTTTTTATTTCGTTATGCTTGCTGCTGTTCTTGATTTTTTGGATGGGTTTGCTGCACGTTTATTAAAGGTAAGCTCGGCCATTGGTAAAGATCTGGATAGTTTGGCAGATATGGTAACATTTGGTGTACTTCCGGGTTTTATCATGTTCCGTATGATTTCTTTTAGCTCAATGGTTCTGGGCAATGAGGTTTCAACCTTGTTTAAGTTGGTTTCTTTTGTTATTCCGGTTTTCTCTGCGCTGCGCCTGGCAAAATTTAACAATGACCCTCGTCAGTCAGATAGCTTTATTGGGGTTCCTACTCCCGCCAATACAATACTCATCAGTTCACTTGGTTATGTAATTTTTGGTGCATTTCACCCCTCTGCTGGCGGAGGTTGGCAATTCATACTCCCATCAACTGATCCCTGGAAAGGATTACAGTTTCTGAATCATCCCTGCTATTTATGTGCAATAGCAGTGATTATGAGTCTTCTGCTTGTTGCAGAAATTCCGTTGTTTGCCCTAAAATTTAAGAATTTTGGCTGGACCGACAATAAAACACGTTACATTTTTTTAATAATTGCAGCTGTATTGTTAATACTATTTCAAGTGACTGCACTGCCTTTTATTATACTTTTGTATATTATTTTATCACTTATTATTAATTTGATAACGAAGAAAAAAGAAATTAATCCATAAACTTATATACTATAAACAAATGAAGTACAGAGCAGAAATTGATGTGATGCCATTGAAAGCATTATTGGATCCTCAAGGAAAAGCTGTTACAGGAAGTATGAAAAACCTGGGGCTAGGTGAAATTGAAAATGTGCGTATTGGTAAACACATAACACTTGAAATTGAAGCTACTTCAAAAGATGTTGCTAAATCAAAAGCGGAAGAAGCATGCAAAAAGTTACTTGCTAACCTGATCATGGAATCGTATACGGTTGAGATTTTTGAGAATTAAACAACCTTAAGTTAAGCGAACAAACTCCGCAACCCGACAGGTCTTAAAAACCTGCCGGGTTCGCATAAGTCCATGTCTCTATCCGAAAAAACAAAAACAGTTATATCCAATCTGAGTAGTTTGCTATCCCATTCCAGAAGGTCCATCTGTATCCACTTTCTTCCTAAGCTCAAAGTTTTTCCCCAGATATACTTTACGTACAATTTCATCACTCGCCAATTCTTCAGCTGTCCCTGCTTTTAAAATGCTTCCTTCATAAAGCAAATACGCACGGTCTGTGATTTGAAGTGTTTCCTGTACATTGTGATCGGTAATAAGAATACCAATATTTTTTTTCTTCAACGTGGCCACGATGCTTTGTATATCCTCTACTGCAATCGGGTCAACACCGGCAAAGGGTTCATCCAATAAAATAAATTTTGGATCGGCTGAAAGACAACGTGCAATTTCTGTTCTTCTGCGTTCACCACCAGAAAGCCGATCACCCAAATTTTTACGAATATGATTTAAATGAAATTCATCCAACAATATTTCCAGCTTTTCTTTTTGTTCTATCTTATTTAATTTGGTCATTTCAAGAATGGCGCGAATGTTATCTTCAACACTTAATTTCCGGAAGATGGATGCTTCCTGTGCAAGGTAACCAATACCCAACTGAGCTCGCTTGTACATCGGTTCATCGGTTATATCCTGATCCTCTAAAAAAATACGACCCTCATTTGGTTTTACCATCCCTACAATCATATAGAAAGAAGTAGTTTTACCTGCACCATTCGGACCCAATAAACCAACTATTTCACCTTGCTTTACATTTACCGTTACATTTTTTGCAACTGTACGGTTCTTGTACTTTTTGATCAGATTTTCAGTTCGTAAAATCATTCTGCCTTTTCTTTTAAAACGTAAATTGTAATGACCCCTTAATGCTAAACGGAAGCGCTTTGGGATGATCCAGATAGGTTAAGCGCCATACTCCATCTATTCTGAATATTTTAAATATATTCTCTATACCTGCTGTAACTTCCATAAATGCTCCATGATCCAAAGCATGTAATGTTGATGGAAAAATAAGTTGCTCTCTGTTTTTATTGTTTACTCTTCCTATTACTGCTTTTCCTCCAACCACTTCTCTCCATTTCAGTTTTTTCATCAATGGAACTTTATTTAAAAAGAATCCATCAAAGTGATGAGCGATTGTTGCGGATGCATATTCATCACTTCCAAACTCATAGTAGTTCATACTATTGTAAGCATAAATGTCATAAACATATGTTTCATTTCCACCATGTAGCTCAAGCAAAGGATAAGGAACCTGTCCCCAGATTTTTCCATAGGTTAATATATAATCAAAATATCCAATCGGATTAATGCGGATCCGGTCATCGACCGATACACTAAACTTGTGATAGTCATAATCGCTTCCAAATAAATTTCTGATTCCGAGCGTGTATTGCGCTTGTACAATCGGATAATGCGTTCCAAGGCTCATCCGGTTAAATTCGCCATCAACATATTTTTCATTATATGCAAGACGTGTAAGAAAACGAATCTCTGAAGTTGTAATTTCTTCTTTCGAAACTATTTCACTTGGTCGTTTATAATATTCATAACGAAAATCACCAAGTGGTTTCATTTCCCGGTGATAAAAACTCAAGTTGGTACTGAAGCCAGGGAACCACATCCTCTCGGCATATGCATTCACTTGTTTTACATTCGTTAAATTACGCAAGGGGGTAATTCTAAATAAAGAAGCAAGAATGTTATCCGTAGTAAACCCATTTTGACTTTGTCCTAAAATTTCGTTGTCGTTTTTGTAATACATACCGACCATGGTACGGGGCTTTTTATCCAGAAAAGAGCGGATCCCGAAACTGTACTTAAATTTTTCATCCCGTGTACCATAGGCCACATAACCACTTAGCTCGTAGGTGGTGCTAAATTTATTACTGGTACGACCACCTAACCGAAAGCGATTTCCTTCAATGGAATTATAGCTGTACGTATTGTAGTAAGGACCGTATTCAAAGTTTCCCCGAATTTCATAACCGGTTGCAAATATTTGAATAATATCAATCCAGGTTTTATAGGCACGTAATGTTTGAAGTGTATCTACCATTTTGTAGATCTGTTTTTCGTTTTTAGATAAGGTATCGTGTCTAGCCTCCTCCCAAAATTTATCATTCTTTTTAAATGCATCATCCGCTACTTTCAGATTATCTGTAAGCGAATAAAATTTATCCTCCTTGGGTTTATTGATAACAAAATTATTGTAGTCAGCTGTTTTTCTCCCATAAATACCCATCATTTGCTTTTTCTTTTGCTTGATGGGATAAGGGTTAAAATCAATTACCAGACGTTCCTTTTCCATCATCCAGGCACCATCCACATCTTTATAGGTTTGAACAACTGCAGT
>DAORKB010000009.1:0-30588 GCA_035439365.1 Bacteroidia bacterium | reverse complement strand
AACAAACTTAAATGTTGTGATTGGCTTATCAAACCGAACAGAAAAAGCGGAAGGCAAAACAGTACACACACAATTTGTGTATATTGGACTTCGCACTTCGCTATCAAACCTTTATTACGATTTTTAAAAAATAACAGGAATAAAAATTTATTTTATTGAATGGAATTTTTGATACTCATATTTGTTACTTCTTTTTTTGTCGTTTTACTAACCACACCTGCGTTAATTAGAGTAGCTATACTCAAGCGTTTGTTTGATGCACCTGGTGATACACGTAAATTGCACACACGCATGATTCCTACAATTGGCGGGATCATCATTTTTGCAGGAACCTTATTCTCATTTTCATTATGGTTCCCCGGGCAAAAAGTGGTAGGTAATACAGTGGAACTCTATAAAGCAATGGATGAGTACAAATTTATTGTGAGCACATTGCTGATCATGTTTTTTGTTGGTGTAAAGGATGATATCATCGGAACAGCTCCTGTTAAAAAGTTGGTTGCTCATGTATTAGTCGGGTTGATTTTGGTTTTAATGGCCGAAATCCGAATCACGAGTTTGCATGGCATATTTGGTATTTACCACATCCCTGAATGGGCCAGTATATTTTTATCGTTGTTCACCTTTATTGTGGTGGTCAATGCATTTAACCTGATTGATGGAATTGATGGATTGGCAAGTGGTGTTGGATTTATTGCATCAACCTCATTCGGAACCTGGTTTGCTATGGCCGGAGACCCGGTTATGGCCGGTTTAGCATTTGCACTTTCCGGATCATTGCTTGCATTTTTAATTTTTAATTTTTCACCTGCAAAAATTTTTATGGGCGATTCCGGTTCCTTAACGATCGGATTGATTATTTGTATTCTGGCAATAAAGCTGGTTGACTTTAACGTTTCAAATATTAAGGATGAATACATTCTGAATATTTCCAAGCCAGTATTTGTAATGGCGGTATTGGTATATCCACTTATTGACACCTTGCGTATTTTTATTTATCGCGCTGTTCGTGGCTTATCTCCATTTTCGGCAGATCGTAACCATTTGCATCATCGTTTGATTGATATCGGTTGTAATCATACAATGGTTACATTAATCATCTACACGGTAAACATCTTAATCATTACCATGTCGGTTTCTTTTTTGTATCTCGATACAAATTACTTGTTACTTATTGTTGGTGGAAGTGCACTCGCGCTTTCTCAGATTCCTTTTTTAATCATCAAGAAAAAAAAACGCACGCCTAAACAATGAGCAGTCACTTTAAAAAAATACTGCTTACTGCTTTTTTAATAGGGATAATTGTTCCGGCAACTGCTCAGCAATTAAACTACACGCTCAGCAAAGATTTTTTGTGGGGGATAGATAATTATTACAACAGCTCTGCGCAGAACTATCAAACATTTTCAAAGCCCTATTTATATGCCGATGTGAATGAGATAAAAGATTCAACAGCATTGATACCAAGTTATTTTCATGGTTTAAAAACTGCTAAAGGTCCTAAGCGTTTTGAAATAAATGCGTTTCCTCTTTTGAATGCAGGAGTTACCTATCAGGCTGGGCCAAACGAGCTATCCCGAGATTTAGCTATTGGGGGAGGCCTTATAATGAATTTTAGAAATAAATTTTCGGTGAATGTAAAGGTGCTGGTAGGAAAAGCCAGCTACCCTGATTTTATGCAATCCAACATAGAAAATACATATGTTATTCCCGGTATTGGATATGCCTATCGTGCGAATACCGACTCGCTCAATCCATTGTATGCCTATCAGTATTATTCAGGTTACCTCTCCTATTCACCAAATAAAATTTTTAATGTACAGGTAGGGCAGGATAAACAATTTTTTGGCGATGGTTATCGCTCTTTATTTTTATCGGATGTGGCAGCACCGTATCCGTATTTAAAAATTACGACACGCATTTGGCACCTTACGTATATTAACTTATATACGATCATGAAGGATGCAACAAATCCATCCGGTTTAAAAAAGGATTGGTTGAATAAATATGCAACATTCCATTACCTGGGATGGAACGCTACAAAACGAATACAAATAGGGTTGTTCGAATCCATTATGTGGCAAGGATCGGATAGCAACCGTTACCGTGGTTACGATGTAAATTATCTCAACCCGATTTTGTTTTTCCGACCTACGGAATATTCATTAGGTTCCAGCGACAATGCATTTGCCGGGTTTAGTTTTAAAATTAAACTGTTTAAAAAGCAACAACTCTATGGTCAATTATTACTGGATGAATTTTTATTAAAAGAAATAAAAGCTCAGAATGGCTGGTGGGCCAATAAATATGGCTTGCAGGGAGGATTTAAAAGTTTTGATTTGTTTAAAATTAAACAGTTGAATTTTCAAACCGAAGTGAATTATGTACGCCCCTATACCTATGCTCATGGAAGTGTACAGCAAAATTACGGGCACATGAATCAACCGTTAGCACATCCGTTGGGCGCAAACTTTATGGAATCGGCTACGTTTTTGAATTACCGGTTTAGATCATTTTTTATTGAAGCCAAATGTGTGTATGCAATTTATGGAGCGGATAGTCTGGGAACGGATTATGGAAAGAATATTTTCATTTCGTATAACAAACGTCCTGCTGACTATGGGAATACAACAACGCAAGGAATAAAAACCAACCTGATTAATGTTTCATTGCGTGTAGCGTTTATGGTGTATACGAAAATAAATTTGAAAGCAGAATTTGGTATTGCTGAACGAATCGAACAAACAGCGGCTAAAACAACACAAACGCCTCTTATATTTTTGGGAATTCGAACAGATCTGAGTAACTTGTATGCAGATTTTTAAGAAAAGATTGTGAATGAAAAAAGGAATTGCAATATTATTTATTTTAATCGGATTTACAATGAGCTGCAAAAAACAGGAGCAGGAAAGCCCTGGAGAAAATGAAATTTTTATAGAATACAAAACCTATCGTCCAACACAGCGAGCCATTGCCAAAGGTACCACGATCACCTTTATTAATAAAGACAATGCGAATCATACGGCTACTTCTACTTCAAAAGTATTTGACAGCGGCACAATTAAAAGCGGTGAATCATTCTCTCACACGTTTAATGATGCAGGAGTGTTTTATTTTTACTGCAATTACCATTCTTCGAGTTCTCAGGAACAAGGAGCGATTGTGGTGCAGTAATTTCTTTCGTTTAAAGCGAATATTTCTGCAATTTTACCTGATATCTTTTCCAACGGAGTGCAGTAAAAATACCGTTTATACTTATTTTATCGTTCCCCATTATGAGATGAAATGAGGAATGTTCCACAGTTTTTAAATTTGAAGCAGTTAGGTTCCACAAGATTACTTCAGCAATCAGAGGAGGAATCGTTTTTGATTTAGGGGCACTCAATTTGCAAACGTGAGACGCCTTTCTTGAACCCAATGTTTTTCTTGAAAAGTAGTAAATAGATTGCACATCAGATTCTCCATCTTTTAGTATAAACATCTAAATAAAAACAAGTTGAAATTATTTATTAAGCATATGGTTAGCAAGCGCTGTATATTAGCAGTAACAATGGCGCTAAAAAAATTCAACTTTCATTCTGTAACAGTTAATTTGGGCGAAGTAGAATTTAGCGAAGATATTTCAGCCGGTAAAAGAGAATTATTAAGGGAAATTTTACATGAATCGGGTTTAGAGCTAATGGATAACAAAAGCGCAATACTCATAGAGCGTATTAAGAATACAATTATTGCAATGATTTATTCAGCAGATGAAATGGTTCGTATGAATTTTTCATCTTATTTAAGTGAAAAATTAAATCATAATTATACCTACATGGCGAACCTTTTTTCAGAAGTGCAGGGTAATACGATAGAGCAATTTATTATTTCTCATAGGGTGGAGAGAGCAAAAGAATTAATCAGTTACAATGAACTGAATATGACAGAAATTGCCTGGAAATTGAATTATAGTAGTGTGGCGCATTTATCCAATCAATTCAAAAAAGTAACAGGTTTGTCACCCTCAAATTTTAAACTACAGCATGAGAAAAAAAGAGTTACGATTGATGAGCTGGGAAGATTAATGAAAGTTATTGTATAAATCATAAGGTATGAATTATGTAACTTATTTCAGAAATTGTATAACAAAAATTAATAGAGAAAGTTGACCTTTGTTGAGTCGTGAAAATGAATTCACAATGAAATACATAAGAAAATGACAACTACTCCGAATTTAGAGAGAAAAGAAGTATCTGCTGACAATCAAAAAGCGATTGAAAATCATAAAAAAACAGCAACACATCTAGACGCAGCATCAAAAGAACATTTGGAAGCTGTAAAACATTTTGAGGCGGGTAATGCTGAAAAAGCGGCCGAAAGTAAAGCAAAGGCAGATGAACAATTTGAGCTTGCAACGGCTGCTCAAAAAGAAATTTCAAAAAATTAAACTCTGATCAACTGATTAGAGATTAATCATTTCAAACAAAAAGCATCTGTCACTATGCTACGGCAGATGCTTTTTTAATTATAAAAATTATGTTCGCACTTATTTTTTTAGCCGCTGTTCAATTTCTACGAGCTCACGTTCTTTCTCCAGTTCTTTTACCAATTCCTCTTCCGAAGGCAAATAGAGTTTATATTTAGAAGCAAATATCTGTTTGCTGTCATTTAATAAACTATACTTTGCAATGGCTTTATTTTTCTCAGCACATAAAATTAAACCGATTGTAGGGTTGTCATTTTTTTGACGCACTTCTTCTTCAAAAAAACGTACGTACATATCCATTTGCCCGATATCCTGATGTGTTAATTTACCTGTTTTGAGATCGATTAATAGAAAACATTTTAAAATGTAATTATAGAAAACGAGATCAACATAAAAATGTTCATCTTCTGCACTTATCCGGTATTGTCTGCTGACAAAAGAAAATCCTTTACCAAGTTCAAGCAAAAATTCTTGCAATTTATCGATAAGACCTTGTTCTAATTCTTTTTCATAGAATTGTTTGTTGGGGTTTAAATTCAGGAATTCCAGGATATAATGATCTTTAATCAGATCTCCTACCTGGGCAGGCTCCTTGTTATTTTCTGCTTCTGCTTTAACAAACGGTCTGTTCTCCTTTTTTGTTAATAGTACCCTGTTATAATACAAACTGTTTATTTGTCTTTCCAGAGTTCTTGTGCTCCAATTACAATCAATCGCTTCTTGTAAATAAAAAGATCTTGCTTTTTCGTCTTCTACCTTTAAAATTAAGCGGTAATGGGTCCAGCTCAATTGCGAACGCAGTGCGTTCGCAATTGGCCATACCTTATAAAATTGACGCATATGAATCAAATTCCTTTCATCAAATCCTTTCCCATACTCAATAGTCAAGCGTTTACTTAACTCTCGGATAAGATAACTTCCATAATCAGCTCTTTGTTTCCCTTTTTGTTCTTCTTCGAAAATAAAGCGTCCAACTTCCCAATAGGTTTTTACCATCAACGCATTTACCGTGCGGTAAGCAGTGGCTCGGGATAAATCAATCACTTGTTTGATATGTTCATATAATTGATTGAATGAAGTAGTCGTATTATGTTTTGTTTTTAATTTTTGCATCCTATAGTTTAATTTTCAGCAAAAATAAAATGCGTCACGGCCAATCTAAATTGCTGGTAAATGGACTTCCAGTTTCAACATCATTTTTAATTGATCGAAAACAAGAAGCATCTCTCGACTACATAATTGCCTGGTAAATAGGTAGTTTTATTGGTTTTTAGGGGGCCCCTTCAGCGCTCCAATTTAGAAATCGTCTAAATTTCCACTAATCCCTTTCTCATTAGCGGAATTATTGGTAAAATTGCACTCGATTTTAAAAGAAACCCACTATCCACCCTTGCTGGCTGAAAACATAAATACCGTAGAAAAACCAGTTACCATCATGAGTAAACTTCGTGATTATGGGCAATTTATCAAATTGCGTTTGGCTTCATTGGTTGTATTTTCGGCTGCTATAGGTTTTGTTGTTGCTTCTCATGGCCCTATCGACTGGGCAAAAATGTGGTTGTTGATTCTGGGAGGCTTTTTAGTAACGGGTTCTTCCAATGGTTTTAACCAGATTATGGAAAAAAACCTGGATAAACTGATGGATCGTACCCAAAATCGTCCATTACCACAGGAACGTATGAGTGTTATAGAGTCCTTGCTTATTGCATCCATAATGGGTGTTGTTGGCGTTGCTATTCTCTGGCTGTTTATGAATCCGATGAGTGGGATTTTAGGTCTTGCTGCGCTTATCCTTTATACACTTGTATATACACCACTTAAACGAATTACGCCATTTGCCGTATTTGTTGGTGCATTTCCGGGTGCTATTCCACCATTATTGGGTTGTGTTGCAGCAACTTCCGGTTTTGGTGAAATTAAGCTGGAAGCGTGGGTGATGTTTGTAGGACAGTTTATGTGGCAATTTCCTCATTTCTGGGCAATTGCCTGGGTGTTGGATGATGATTATAAAAAAGCAGGCTTCCAGATGTTACCATCCCTTGGTGGCCGTGATAAGAGCAGTGCTTTTCAGGTGTTGGTGTACACCTTATTTTTAGTACCGATCAGCTTATTACCGGTTTTATTTGATATGTCAGGAACGGTTTCAGCAATTGTGATCTCGGCTTGTGGTGTGTATTTTAGTTATCAGGCTTACAATCTGTACAAGCAATGTACAATTGAAGCTGCAAGGAAATTAATGTTTGGTTCCTTTCTTTACTTGCCTTTGGTACAATTGGCGATAATGATTGGAAAGTAATAGATTTAAAAAGAAGAAGGTAAATGAATTCAAACGCGCTTTCTTACTCGGAAGAAGAAGAAAAACGAGCTACACGTGACAAGGTATCCAAGCCGATGCTGTGGTTGGGAATGGTGAGTATGATGATGCTATTTGCCGGATTGAGCAGTGCCTACGTAGTGAGTCATTCCAGCTCAAAATGGTTGAAATTTGAGCTTCCACAATTATTTTACGTCAGTACGGCCATTATCATATTAAGCAGCGTAACCATGAACAGTACGTTAATAGCTGCTAAAAAAAATGATACAAAGGGTATCAAACGCTTTGCTTTGCTAACATTAGTATTTGGAGTAGTATTTATCATTTGCCAGTTCAAAGCATGGGGCTTTCTAATAAGTCAGGGAATTTATTTCGCAGGTAAAACAAGTAATCCATCAGGATCTTATTTATATGCACTTACATTTTTACACATGTTGCACTTGGTAGCGGGCATCATTGCTGTATTTGTGGTATGGGTGCAGGCAGGTCGCCAAAAATACAATTCCGGGAATTTGTTGGGAATACAGTTGTGTGCAATCTTTTGGCACTTTCTGGATGGGTTGTGGGTATATTTGTTTTTATTTTTGTTATTTCAGCGTTAAATATTTAATGAAATTTTTGCATATTAGCAGCCGAATTCGATAATTTTAATTTAAAATTCAAAAAAAAGTATGTCAGGTCACGCAATAGAAACAGACTCAGATTCAGCTTGGAGCGGTGGTAAATCGCCATTTGGTGTTAGTTATGGTAAAATCTTTATGTGGTTTTTCCTTGTATCTGATGCTTTAACTTTCTCAGGATTATTATGTGCTTATGGCTTTATGCGCCACAGACATCCGGAAGTATGGCCTAACCCGGGTGATGTATTTACGCATTTCCCTTTTTATGATGGACATATTCCATTGGCATATGTGGGTTTGATGACGTTGATCCTGATCATGTCTTCGGTTACCATGGTGTTGGCAGTAGAAGCTGGTCACCGCAATGATAAAAAGAAAGTAATCATATGGATGTTGTTAACCATTATTGGTGGTGCGATGTTCGTGGGTTCTCAGGCTTGGGAGTGGTACCATTTCATTGTTGGAACAGAGCACGGAGCAATTCGCAGTGTATTTGAAGATGGGAAATGGGTTGAGAAAACCATATATGGTGCAAACATGACTGTGAATGAATATGGTTTACCGGTGTTTGCTAACTTCTTCTTCTTTATTACAGGATTCCACGGTTTTCACGTATTTAGCGGCGTAATTATTAATCTTGTTATTTTTATCAATGTGGTAAAAGGAACATACGAAAAACGAGGGCATTATGAAATGGTAGAAAAAGTAGGTTTATACTGGCACTTTGTGGATTTAGTGTGGGTGTTCGTATTTACATTCTTCTATCTATTGTAATATTAGTATTTAAAATAAATTAAACATTATAAATTCTTTATTTATGTCAGAATTTCACGACGATTACCCACAGTATGAGTTTATGGCTCACCATAGCGAGGAGGAAGGTAAAGTAGCCCGTAGAGGTCTATGGAATGTTTTCTGGATCATGTTGGCTGTAACAATTGTTGAGCTTATTATTGGTTTTAAAGCAAGTCAGTGGGGTCTTTTGAATGAGGACAGAACCTCTTCCGTGTCTCTTAAATTTATATTTATCGGATTAACTATCGTAAAAGCCTGGTTCATTGTGTATAAATTCATGCACTTGGGTCATGAGCGTAAATTCTTTAAATACAGCGTGATAGCACCGTATACCATTTTCATTATTTACCTGGTATTCATTATTGTAGGAGAGGCGAATTACAGCTTGATCCACAAAGATAAAATGGATCAAATCATCGTTGATCAAAAAGAAAAGGCAAACAAGGATGCAAAAGAAGGTCATCATGAAGATGGTGGTCATCATGAAGGTGGACACGAAGGCGGTGAGCATCACTAACATAAAGGACTGCGTCCGCTGTAGCTTTGGCGAAGGCGGAAATAAAATGGCGCTGCAAATCTGCAGCGCCATTTTTGTTTGTATTTTTGTGCAATAATTAAATCCCTGTGAAAAAGAAGAAAATTTACATACTGCTTATCCTGCTGTTCCTGCTAACGTTCCCTTCCGTATTGTATGTTGTTCTGACTACAGGCAAACATAACTTTATACACTTAAAATACATAGGAGAAAGAGAACTGGCACCAAATGGTAAAGACACCATTTATCACAGCATACCACCTTTTGAATTTATTAATCAGGATGGAAAAAAAATTACAGATAAAGATTACGAAGGAAAGATATACATAGCCGATTATTTTTTTACAACCTGTCAGAGCATATGCCCAAAAATGGCGACAGAATTACAACGTGTACAGGAAAAATTTGAATATACAAAGGGGCTTGTTCAAATTTTGTCGCATACAGTAAACCCTGAAAATGACTCTGTACCTGTGCTAAAAGCATATTCAGAAATGGTGCATGCAAATAACAGCATGTGGAACTTTGTAACAGGCGATAAAAAACAATTATACGATATAGCCCGTAAAGGATATTTGGTAAATGCAATGGAAGGCGACGGTGGAAAAGATGATTTTATTCATAGCGAATTATTTGTACTGGTAGATAAAGAAAAGCACATCCGTGGAATTTACGATGGAACAGATATTAAAGCAGTAAACGATTTGCTGGATGATATAAAAGTATTGATGGCAGAATATGCCATTAAAGAAAATGCAAAAACAAAAGGCATTGAGTAGTAAAGAGGGAAGAGTAAATTTTTAAATTTGTTAAGCATGAAACGCAAAGCCACAGTATTGATTCTTTTGTTTTTGGTGTATACCGTTTACGGATATGCACAAGGCTGTTCGGTTTGCCGTCAGGCTGCGGCAGACGACGGAGCAAATGGAGGAATATCGAAAGGGTTAAACAGCGGTATTCTGTATCTAATGACCATTCCATATCTGGTTATTATGACGGGGGCTTATTTTTTCTTTAAAAAGCCCATAGATGCTAAAATCAAAAATTGGAAATTGAAACATTTTCCGGCTAAGTAAAATCGCACCGTCTCTGCTTACCTCACCCCCAGCCCCTCTCCTTGAAGAAAGGACAGGGGTGAATGTATTTTCCAGAGACACATTTTTGTAACACTTTACCTATTCAAATTTCTTGCAATAATAAAAAAATATAGGTACTCTCTACTCGCACTCGCTGTGATTTATAGTCACCGCTCTCCTTTCTTCAAGGAGAGGGGCTGGGGGTGAGGTAAGCGGAGATGGTGCGATTTATTTTTTTACCTTTACCTTATGACAACCACCACTCCAAAATATACCAACGCACTTATACACGAAACAAGTCCTTATTTGTTGCAACATGCACATAACCCAGTAAATTGGTTGCCCTGGAATGATGCAACACTTGAAAAAGCAAAACAGGAAAACAAATTAATGCTGATCAGTGTGGGTTATTCTGCTTGTCATTGGTGCCATGTAATGGAACATCAATGTTTCGAAAATGAAAAAGTAGCACAGATCATGAACGACCATTTTATATGCATAAAAGTGGATCGCGAGGAACGACCTGACATTGATCAGGTTTACATGATGGCTGTTCAACTCATGACCGGTAAAGGTGGATGGCCACTCAATTGTTTTACACTACCCGATGGCAGGCCTGTTTACGGTGGAACGTATTTCCCAAAGGAGCAATGGATAAATATTTTGTTGAACCTGGCAGACTTATATGCAAACGAAAAACAAAAGATGCTGGATTATGCGACTCAATTGACAGAGGGGGTAAAGCTTGCAGAGCTGGTAAAAATAAACACAAAACAAGAAACATTAACAATTGATTTATTGCATAAATCGTATGCAAACTGGAAACCCCGTTTTGATCTGGTGGAAGGTGGACCAGATAAGGCACCTAAATTTCCGTTGCCCAACAATTATTTATTTTTGTTGCGCTATGCGTCGGCAGTACAAGGACCACAGAAACTTGAGGCTTGGAAACAGTTTCATCTCACATTAACAAAAATGGCTCATGGAGGAATTTATGATCAGGTAGGCGGAGGGTTTTCGCGCTACTCCGTGGATCATTACTGGAAAGTTCCTCATTTTGAAAAAATGTTGTACGACAATGCCCAGTTGGTGAGTTTATACAGTGAAGCGTATCAGGCAACACAGCAACCACTTTACAAGCAGATTGTATATGAAACACTGGCCTTTGTTGAAAGAGAATTGACTTCACCCGAAGGATGCTTTTATTCGGCACTGGATGCAGACTCCGAAGGTGAGGAAGGAAAATTTTATATCTGGAAAAGAGAAGAACTGCAGGAAATTTTGAAAGACAAATTTGATTTGACAGCAGATTACTATAACGTAAATGAGTATGGCTTGTGGGAAGATGAACACTATATTTTGCTGAGAAGAGAAGATGATGAGGTGATTGCAAATAAGCATAAAATAACTGTTGGTGAATTGAACAAAACAATAAGATCAGTAAAAGAGCAGTTGCTGAGCGTACGCAATAAACGTATCCGTCCGGGATTGGATGATAAAACATTAACCTCGTGGAATGCGCTGATGTTACATGCATATGTAGATGCTTACAATGCACTTAATGATGTGCATTTTTTAACGATTGCAGAAAGGAATGCCAACTTTTTAATAAGCAAACAGCTGCAAAAAGATAACCGTTTAAATCATAGCTATAAAGATGGAAAATCTACGATCAATGCCTATTTGGAGGATTATAGTTTTTGCATCGAAGCATTTATTGCGTTGTATGAAGCAACCTTTAAGGAAGAATATTTAAAACAGGCAAACGATTGGATGATCTATTGTATGGAATATTTTCTGGATGAAAAGAGCAAGATGTTTTATTTTACATCGAAGCAAGACCCGGCACTTATTTCCCGCAAAATGGAACTGGCAGATAATGTAACACCGGCATCCAATTCCAGTATGGCAAAAGCTTTATTTAAACTCGGGCATCATCTGGATCAACCACAATACATTGCACATAGCCAAACTATGCTCAACAATGTTGTTCCTGAAGTTTTGGGTTATGCAGAGGGATATAGTAATTGGGCAATGCTTCTCCTTCAAATGGTGCATCCTTTTTATGAAATAAGTATTGTTGGTAAATCTGTTGATGAAAAAAGACAAGCCTTTAATAAACATTATCTTCCGAATAAGATCTTTGCAGGAAGTAAAGGGGATAGTGAATTACCTTTACTAAAAGGAAAACATGAAACCGGTAAGACGCTCATATACATTTGCAGTAACAATACATGTAACGCACCTGTTCATGAGGTTGCTGAGGCGATCGGGCAAATTGAAATGAAATAAAATAAAACAGACACGTGATAAAAAATTTTTTTACGATTTTATATTTGTTTGTTTTTTTTAATTGCGCATCCCAGGTGATTAACTTAAGACCACTTGACATTTCGCTTGGACCGATTAATTTCAATCCAAAGTACGTCAAAGAAAATCAGGTAAGGAGTATTGTATTGGATATTGTTGATAAGCCAGACGGTTCTGTTATTATTGATAAGGACGCTACTCAAGGATATGAATTTGATTCGCTTGGCAGATTATCCCGTTATTATTATACGATTTTGACGAAGTCGGTGCCAAAAGATATCGTTATTCCACCCGTCATAAAGAGAGGAAAGGTTATTCGCGCAGGGGTCACAGAAACAAAAACAGAATTTGTAAACGATACCATTTTTGTAAATGTATTTTATGACAATAAAAACAGAGCCATCTGTAAACGTGTTCGTACAGGCGATTTTTACGATGCCTACTACTACGAATACAATGAAAAGGATCAGCTGAAAAAAGAAATTCATTTTAAGGAAACCAACAGAAGTGAGAATAAAAAGGAATTCATATTAGGAGTACAATCGTTATTGTCGTCAGAAACATTTCAATACACTCAATTAACGCCGACTCAACTTAAAAAAAGTTGCCTGAATGATGAAGGGAAAGAATATAAAAAGATCATCATGAATTATGATGCGGCAGGGAACAAAATTTCTGAGAGTTATCAGTATATGGTTGGGTGGATGTATCAGGAGAGTACGTATAAGTATGATGCAAATAATCGCCTTATTGAACGCACAATTAACAGCAATGAAAGTGGAGAACAAAAGCAGCATTCAGTTTTTATATACAGTGATAAAAATACATTATTAACAGAACAAAAGTATAAAGGCGATCAGTTAATAATGGAAGTGAGTTATTTGTATGATGAAGCGAATTTGATGATCAAATCTCAGATTAACAGAGATTTTAAAAACGCCACGATAGGTATTATTAAATACAGTTATTCATTTTATTAGGAGCCGTTTTAGATTTCAGCTATTTTTACCGTATTATTTGTTGAAGCGCATGAAAGTAAATGATTCTCCACAAAAAAAGAAGATACCTTATAAGATATCCCCCCTTTTAAATAATTACCTGACCGAAGCAGGAAGAACCCAGCAGATAGCTGTACAATATCAGGATCTGCTCAGGTTTACAAATGCCACCAACTTGCTTGACAAGCATGGCAAGGATACACTGTGGCTAACAGTTTCCTATTCTCAGTCGGAAATGGATGAATTAAACAGAGAGCTAACAGGTATTTATGCATCACTAAAAACAAATGGGGATGTGAAAGTAATGGAGCATTTGCATGTGGATAGAATTGATTTTTGTACGTTTGGAAATTCCAAACCTTTCCGTATTAAAATCATCAACAACTACAACGATAATTATGATTTCTATTACATCAAGCTGGCAGATGCATCACGTGTATACGGGCTGGAATGGGAGCATATCTTATCTCCAAACAGGATCAATTATTTTGTAGATGATCAAACATTAGTTGAAGAACATATTGTAGGAATTCCGGGCGATCAGTTTATTAAAAACAACATGCATGATCGTGAGTTAAATCCGACACGTCTTGCAAAAGAGTTTGTTAAATTCAATGAGCGTTGCTTTGTCAGGCTTCTTGGTGATATGCGTTCCTACAACTATGTAATTGATGTCACCCCTGATTTTGAAGATACGCAATATCGTATTCGTGCCATTGATTTTGATCAGCAATGTTTTGAAGGCAATAAATCGTTATACTCTCCACAATATTTTAAAGAAAATTTACCGTATGTGGAACTGTGTATGAAATTTTTAAATGCCAATACTGCAAAACAATATCAATCGGAAGAAAAAGCACTGATCGCAAAGCGTATAAAAACGTCGAAGTACAAAGTAAATCAATTGTTGGAAGTGATGATGAAGGATGAACTATCAACTCCGGAACACATTAAAAAATTGAAAGAGCAATTAGCAATGCATTACCAGAATAATGAATTTAAAAAATGCAACAACATGGGTGAGTTGATGAAACTTAGTTTAAATTTATTATCAAGCGGAAGTTGAGTTCTCGTCCCGATAGCTATCGGGTGACTTTGTTGTACACTTCAAGGTGACACCGCTTACAACCACTGTATATACCGTAACAGTAAATGATGATTGCGGAACTCCTCCTGTATCAGATACCGTACGAATAACAGTTATACAAAAACCGGTTGTTGAGTTTAATGCCGACATCCGGCAAGGTTGTCCAACTTTATGTGTTAAGTATACACATAACGTAATTACCACTGCAGACATGATTGAAAAATACACCTGGGATTTTGGAGATGGCACCACCTCTAATGAAGCAAATCCATCGCATTGCTATACCAATACAGGAGTATATACTGTTTCATTAAGTGTTATAACGGCTCATGGTTGTGAAAACAAACTTGTTAAACCAAATTACGTTGAAGTGTATCCGTTACCTGCAGCAGATTTTACATTTTCGCCAACACACCCGACCTTATTGGATCCTGTTGTAACATTTACAGATCAATCGCAATTAGCTGAAAAATGGGAATGGAACTTTGGTGATGAAAATAATGCAAGCCCGAATACAAGTATCATTCAATACCCAAACCATCGATATGCCGATACCGGAAAATATTGTATAACATTGCATATAGCAAGTAAACATGGTTGTTTGGCAGAAACTATGAAATGCCTGGAGGTAGTTCCGGATGTTACAATTTATGTCCCCAATGCATTTACACCATTTAATAAGGATGGCACCAATGATACCTTTTATGCAAAAGGGACTTATATCAAAACATTTAATATGTGGATATTTGATCGCTGGGGAATGTTACTATTTAAATCCGATCAATTGAATAAAGGATGGTCGGGTGATGTAAAAGGTAGTGGAATTATCGCTCAGGAAGATGTATATGTTTGGAAAATTGTAGCCATTGATTATTTCAATAAAAAGCATGAATTGATCGGAACGGTTACTTTGGTTCGTTGATATAAAATCTGGAAAAGTAGTGGTGAGTTGTGCGGATGATGTCCTTTCGAGCAGACATCATCGCAAAGCGCATCACTTACTAGTTTAATTACTTCATTTTTAATTTCCTTCCCATTTCTTTTAGTTGATTTATAGTTAATCCGTTAATTCTGGAATGCTCCTATCTTTGTCTTTTTGTAAGGAATAGCCGGCCTGTTACCAATCCGTGTTATCCTTTTTATATTTATACAAGATTGGGTTTTTGAACAAAAGCGAAGAAGCAATACAAGATTTAACGCAATTGGATAAGAACAGTTTTATAACTGTTGTTTATAACCGATATGGGAAAAAACTGTACGCATATGCCGTAACCCATTGGAATGTAACAGAAGATGAAGCCTGGAACCTGATTTATAAAACCTTGTATAAGGTGCTTGACTCCTATTCGAATTATGAATTTGCAAGCGAAGAAAAATTTGCCTCCTTTATTTTTAAAATATTTATCAATTACCTGAGAAATCACTACAGGGATACAAAGACGGAGAAGATGTTTTCATTTCAGGCAATGGATGATGTGGATTTAAGCTCAAAACAAGAAGCGGAGCCCATTGAACCATCCAATAAAAAATTGATACACTTAAATGAAGTATTGGATGGGATGGAGAGCTGGGAGCGCATGCTGCTGCTTATGCGAAGCGAAGGAAGATCGTATTCTGAAATATCAACTTATGTGGACAAACCAGAGCGTCAATTAAAAGTATATTATCAACGATTAAAGGACAGGCTTACAAAAAAATTAAATGAAAGAGTTTAACGAAATAAGCGATCAGGAGATTAATCAGCTGCTCAGACAACGGTTGTTAGAGCAAGTGGATATGGAGTTGCTGGAAGCAGAAGCAAATCGTGTGTTTGCTTCTGAACCGTTTGTTAGTTTTTCCAAAACAAGAGAAGAAGAATTGTTAAACAAATTAAAATCGTATAATAATTTTCAAAAATATTTTAAATGGTTTTTTATTGGGGCAATTATAGTAGGAGTATTGACTTTGCCTTTTGTACTTACAGAAGAGCAGGAACCCCATCGAAACGTTAATCAAAAACCAACAATAGCAAATTCTAACATAAATTCTACATCCATTGAAGCACTTACTGTGAGTAAAACAAAGCTTGTTAAAACGAGAAGGCTTGGTCCAACAAGCACAAGTAAAAACTATTCACTGGAATTTCATGGAGGGCAATTTGTACCCGAAATTTTAAAGGAAAATGCAGATTGTGTAACTCCTATTTTGGTAAAGGATACCGTTGTTTTTTCTCCAAATACGCCAATTGGAACGGGCAATGAATTGGAAATTTTGAATAATGCACCCGATGATGAATTGTACTTTGAAAATGAACACAATACAGTATGGTATAAATTCTGGGCAAAAGAAGATGGTTTCTTGACGTTTGATATTATCCCGGTTGATCCCAATGATGATTATGATTTTATGTTGTATCGATACAATGGTGACGATTTTCGTTCAAAAGTTTTAAGCAAAAAATTAAAACCCATACGCACCTGTATTTCCAGGAATGATACAAGTATACAAGGGAAAACGGGTTTAAGTTTGCATGAACCTACCGAATTTTTTATTCATTCAGGGCCTTCTCAATCATATGTAAAATATTTGCAGGTAAAAAAAGGAGAAACATTTTATCTGCTGATTGATAATGTATACATCAATGGGAACGGACACATGATCAAATTTCATTATGCGCCGTATGATCCGAATAAGATGTATATCGGAAAATCCATGGTGATTTCAAATGTTATGTTCATATCAGATGAGCCCGAATTTAAACCGGGAGCAAAAAAAGGACTGGACAGCTTATATAGATTTCTGGAAAACAATCCAAATTTAAAGGTGGAAATTCAAGGGCATGTAAATTCAGGTTTGAGAGCGCATGTGATAAAATATCCACCTCAGGAATTATCCGAATTGCGGGCAAAAGCGATATATAATTATTTAATAAATAAAGGTATTTCAGCAGAAAGATTAGCATGGGCAGGGTATGGTGATTGGAAAAAGAAAATAGAAATACCAAAGACGCTTAAAGAATACCGAATGAACATTCTTGCCGATATGCTCATTCTTTCACTTGATTATAAGGCAGATCAGGAATGGATTAAGCTTCATCCAGCACAGCCTAATGCACCTCATTAATAAGTGCCACCAGAAAAATCCCCCTCACCGGTGGGGGAAAATACTCAGCAGGATTGTTGAGATTCTGTAATTTTTTTTATTCCTTTAGGCTGTGAAAAATAGTCATCATGAACACGGCTACCTTTAAAATTATAATTGCACTTATTTGTACTTATTTTGTAGGTTTTGGTCAAACGGGCCATACGCCTGTTAAATTGAGTTCGAAGCAAATTAATCAACTCAATAAATTTAACAGGTTGTTTGGTGATTATTTTTATGCAAATGAACGCATGCAAATTATACCTGTAAAAGGCTCATCACTTAGTTTCGATACATTTTACAATGAGGTAAAAAACCGTAACTGGAACTCTGATTTTGAACACAACCTGGATGCAGATAGCTCCATACTTCGCCAACAGTTTAAGAATGTCATTACAATGAATCTTAATTTCAATGATAATGGAATTCTTGAACCCTTACCACTTGAACAGCGAAAACAAATAAAAGTAACTTCTTTGACCGAAAAGAAGAAAGCATTATTTGTTGCTGATACAGTGCATAGCATTTATCAAAAATATGCAATGCAGGCAGCTGATGAACAAAAGAAGTTACCTGTTCCTAAAAGAAATGACACCACATCTATCCGACAACAAAATAGAATAGCGATTCAAAAAGCATATTCTCTGGATTCAATCATTAAAGTGGAAACGAATAAAGTACTGCAGCAAATAAAGTATACTAAAGAAACTGATCCCAATGGATATGAGCTGTATCAATTTTCCCTAGCGGTAATTGATTCAATTAGAAAGTATAACATTAAACGCATTTATTTTTTTGCACATGGATATAATGTACCAAGGGCCCTTGCTCAACTTCAAGGGAACAGATTGTTAGAGAAAATATCGGAACATGAACGTGGAAATATTTTGTTTGTGCGGATTTTCTGGCAAGGCGGAGATGCAAAGAAACTAAGTGTAAAAAGCAAACTGGTAGATGGTCAGCCTGTGCTGAAAAAAATAATCTACAGGGATGAAATCAGCTTCAGAAATGCTAAGAATTTTGGTAAGAAGAAGAATGAAGCGATTGCGTGTGGTGCCTCGCTTCGGTTGCTGTTAGATATTTTTGAACAGGATTCAATCACAAAAAACTGTACGTATTTACTGATGTCGCATAGCTTAGGAGCGGCTCTGATTTGTCATAGTGTTATCAATAATATTTCTCAGATACGCTATCGCCCGGATGATATTGTAAAGATTACCCAGGAAACAAAATATGTGTTGAATGACGAATGGATGAGAAGAGCAGATAGCCTGATGTCGTTGGGCAGATGCAGTTGGTTAAAAAACCTGTTATTCAATACCGATAAAAAAAAGAAAGAAGCCTGGGATTATATCTCATTTATGAGATGTACACCATTGCCACAGCTTAAAATAAAAGTGTTTATGAATGCTCCGGCAGTTCCTGGCGTTCAGTTGTTTCAATTTTCAGATCTGACAAAAAACTACAATTTTATTGTGGGATATAATCGATATGATCCCACACTTGCAAAACGGTTTGCTGGTAAAAGCACACTGATATCGGGTAAATTGGCATATGCCGGGAAAAATACATCACTCGGTTTGAATTATAATAATGAGGTAGGGAAAACAGATTTTTTAATAACCACCAGTGTATTAAAAAAACCGGATTTTATTTTTAAAGGGTACCAGACAAGTACTTTCTTTGAGCATGATTTATTTTTTTATATGCAACATCCATTATTTACAAATGCATTAACGGATTATATAAAACGATGAAAAAATTTTCGAAACTTCCTCATAAGCTGATTGCTCTGCTGTTGATTCTTGGATCTTGTATGCAGGCGCAGACAGCATTTACAATGGAAGATAAGGAGAAACTAAGTCAAAGTTTTGAAGCCGGCAAAATACAGGTTGGAGTTGGTGTTTCATTAAAACTGGATCTGATTAGAAATACCTTTGGATACTTCCGTGTCAGTTTAACCGGAGGTGCCGGAATTCCTTTTGGAAAAGAAATGGGACTGAGAAGAAATTCCATGATTGGCTATTATTTTTTGGAAGTTGATATTTTTAGAGGTGGTTTGGGTGCACCAGCATTGGCGCTTGACAATCAGAAAATGTTAAGTGAATTGCGTCAATCTTTTTTACTCTCTATCGGACGAACATTAGGTGATAAATTGTATAACTATAATCGCCCGGTTGTACAGTTTATATCCAATTCCTCGCATCCGCTTTTTGATCCGTACAATTTTTCATTTACAGTTGGAAGTACATTTGTAAACGGTATAAATGTTAAACGATCGCAACGGGTTGGTATAGCAAGTATTGGATACAATGAATTTAGCATTGCCTATTTAAATGACGGACCTCCGTTTGTTTCCTTGCCTTTTGCAGATGGCTTTGATCGCTGGTGGACCGGAAGTGGGCAAATTGGTGTATACATACCGAACAATAAATTCTTTCGGAATTTTGAATTAAAGTATGATAAGTTTACAGGTTTACAACCGTATGCCTACGAAACATCAACAGCGCTCCGCTTAAAGCAGATTCCTTATAAATCAAGAGCAACACGCCTTTGGAACAGAACTCGTTTGGAGTTTTCATTTGGAACCAACAGAGGAATCGGGGCAAGTGTAAATTTTTATGACAATGCCAGATTGGATATTCAGAATTATATTCATCGCGATAAGTACAGTTACCATGGCACTCCGCTAAAATGGAGAATAGGAAGTGGATTATTTTATAACAACACATTTATCATAAACTAAACATGAGAAGGGTACTTATTTTCATATATATATGCATGAGTTACACAATGGGCGCGCAGATTATTTCGCAACCGGAAGCTTATTCATTAGATCAGCGCGATTTGTTTATTATAACAGAGTATCAGGAAACGGAATATCAGGGTTTTATAGGACAGGATAGCTTATTGCTTCCTGCAAATCTGAGTAGTGTAAATTATTTTGTAGATATAAACGATCGAACAGATTCATCTAATATGATGGATATAAATTATTTGTATTTGAACGGGTATCATGAGGAGAAAAAAACAAGTGGTCAATTGTTTTACCTGGTTACGAAAAAAACAATTCCTGTGGGAAATAGAAAAACAAATTTTCGAACTGCTCAAAGTGTAGATCAATACTCACAACTGAGTTCTATAGGAGATATGCTTTTTGGTTATTGGCAATTGGACACAACAACACGTCGCATTTATATTGTTTTCCGTGAAGGAACAAAAATATGGAACATGGATAACTTCAGAGTTTTTGTTGGTTTAGTAGCAAACAAAAACATTTACATTACAAAATCAATGGATTCAAAAGACAGTTATTTGTTTGATTACAATTTTAAACGAAATAAAGAGGTATATGTGAAATTACCATTAACACTTGAAAATGTATTGTATTCCGAACCCGTATTGTCGAAGGATACCAATCAAATTAAAAAAGCCGTCTACTCTTACCAGGAAGCAAATCAGCAGATGAAGCGAAAAGATGAAATAAATCCCAAGCAACAAGTAACGGATTACTTAAAAAAGGAACGTAAGAAGGAGCTAAGCGTGAATAGAATGAATTATTTGGACAGTACTCAAGATTCACGAAGAACGAACATGAAACCAGACGAACGCAAGAATACAAACACCGTTAATGCATCTGTCAAATTTTCTTACTATCCATCAAATAAAGCAAGTTTCATAAGCCGAAAAATAGAGTACATGAACTATGACTCATTATCATTTACCTGTTTGAAAAAGAAAAGAGGCAAACCCAGTAAATACTTTTTATTAAGAGGTAGTAAAGATGGCATTCTTACGTATTCACAAATAAAATTAAAACGGTATAAAAATTATTATTCTACAAAAAACCAGCAGGAATTTATTTTTATTCATATAGCTGATCCGTATGATGAAAGAGTGTACAGAACCTTCAAAGTGCCTTATTCCAGTAAAGGCGCTCTACCGCAGTTAATCAACTTCTTTAAGAAGAAAATTTTCAATTCCTAGTCAGATATTCCTTTAACTTTGTCGCCACGATCTCAAAATCATTGTGACATGAAAAAAATTATGCTACTTGGCTCCGGTGAGCTGGGAAAAGAATTTGTTATTGCCGTTAAACGTCTGGGACAATATGTAATTGCTGTTGATTCCTATAATGATGCACCTGCTCAACAAATGGCAGATGAACGGGAAGTCATCAACATGCTTGATGGAACCGAATTGGATCGTATTGTTGCCAAACATCAGCCCGATATCATTGTTCCGGAAATAGAAGCGATTCGTACGGAACGTTTTTACGATTATGAAAAGCAAGGGATACAAGTGGTTCCAAGTGCAAAAGCTGCAAATTTTACAATGAACCGTAAAGCCATTCGTGATTTTGCAGCAAAAGAATTGGGTTTGAAAACTGCGAATTATGCGTATGCAAATAGTCTGGAAGAAATGAGAGCCGCAGTGAAGAGTATTGGATTTCCATGTGTTGTAAAACCGTTGATGAGTTCCTCCGGAAAAGGGCAATCGGTTATTAAAACAGAAGATGATATTCAAAAATCGTGGGAATATGCACAAACCGGAAAGCGTGGTGATTATACAGAAGTAATTGTAGAGGCATTTGTAAATTTTAATTCAGAAATTACATTACTTACCGTAACACAAAAAAATGGTCACACTTTGTTTTGCCCACCGATTGGACATCGTCAGGCACGTGGTGATTATCAGGAAAGCTGGCAACCAGCACTTATCGAAGAAGCATATGTGAAAGAAGCACAAATCATGGCAGAGAAAATTACACGCGGATTAACCGGAGCAGGATTATGGGGAGTTGAATTTTTTCTGACAAATGAAGGTGTTTATTTTTCAGAATTATCACCCCGCCCGCATGACACTGGAATGGTGACACTGGCAGGCACACAGAATTTTTCAGAGTTTGAATTGCATGCACGTGCCATTTTAAACTTACCTATTTCTGAAATTACGTTACAACGCGTGGGAGCAAGTGCCGTCATTTTAGCTGAGCAGGAAGGAACACAACCAATCTACAATGGATTGGAGCAAGCAATGAATGAAAAACAAAGTGACATCCGTATTTTTGGAAAACCAACAACACGGCAGTACAGACGGATGGCAGTGGCGTTAACGTATGATCACTTGAACAGTGATGTGAATAAAGTGAAACAAAGGGCGATTGAAATTGCGAAAATGGTAAGTGTTAAAAGCTGAATTCAATATAAAATCCTAAAGGTTTTTAAAATCGTTAGGATTTAGAAGAATATAATTTAGAATATGAAATACGATAAATATCAACTAGAATCCGACAAAAAACTATTATTGTTTGAATTTGTTAGTGTCGGACCAAAAGGTAGAATCAAGAAAATTGTTCAGTATTCAGAAACAAATTTAAAAGATTATTATAACCTGGGGTTTGGAGATAAAAATGAAAAAACTGGGGAAATTAACGATTCAGTGATAACAAATAATGGCGACAGTCAGCAGGTTTTAGCAACAGTTGCGTCTACTGTTTATGCATTTCATTTACAGACAAACACCCTGATGCATGGATTTATGCAAGAGGCAGTAACAACGTTCGGACAAGGCTCTATAGAATGGGAATAACAAATAATTTAATAGAAATTAAAAAAGATTTTGAAGTGTTTGGGTTAAAAGATGACCAATGGCATACATTTAGAAAAGGGGTAGAGTATAAGGCATTTTTAATTAAGAGAAAAAAGTTGTAATTTTACACCATCATGACAATTAAAGAGTTAAATAAATCCAAAACCCCAATCGTTAAAATAAACAAGAAGCTTGATAAGCTTGCTGGGAAAGTACTTTTTCCTGATAAATTAGAAGAAGCAAATCACATCCTAAAGACAGTAGGCTTACCGAAAATGAAAAAATCAGGTCGCTAATACCTCACTTCACAATATTCACATGCCCGATATACTGATGTTGAATATGCGTATCTCTTTCTTTTAAACGCACTTTCCAAACATAGGTATCAATTTGTGCCACATCTTCTCCCTCGTGTGCCTTGCCGTTCCAATAATCCCCCCAGGAAGAAGTATGAAAAATCTGATGAATACGATCCGGTGACTTCGAAAATTACAAAGAAGTTTGATTTCAATGATAAACAAAATGAAACCGGAATATATCCATTGGCTCAGCTCACTCAGACTGCCGATGGAAAGCTGTATGGAATGACCTATACAGGTGCAATAGCTGATGTTGGAGGTGTTTTTCAATTCGACCCGCAAACAAATATCTATACAAGACAGTTTGATTTTCATACTTCCGAAATTGGAAACATGCCAATTTCTTCATTAATACATGCAAGTGATAAAATGTTGTATGGAATAACCGAAACAGGGGGCATAAGAAACAAGGGTACTATTTTTCAATACGATCCGGTATTGGATACTTACTCCAAGAAATTTGATTTTACGAACATGGCAACCGGTGAAATGCCTATTGGTGGAATCGTGCAAGCGAAAGATGGAAAAATTTACGGAACAACATCAATGGGTGGATCGCAAGATAGAGGTGTACTGTTTCGATTTGACCCGTTGACAAATGCATATAAAGCAGAATTTGAATTTGATAGCATCAATGGTAGTGTACCACTTGGAGAGCTGATGCAAGCGAGTGATGGTAAAATTTACGGAATGACAAGCGAAGGTGGTGTGAATAATACAGGCGTGTTGTTTCAATACGATCCTGCGACTTCGAAGCTTGTAAAGAAATATGATTTTAAGAATGACGGACATGGAGAAAAACCAGAAGGCGGATTAGTAGAAACCGGTGATGGAAAATTATTGGGTGTAACAACAAGTGGAGGAATCAATGTAAGTGGTAGTTTTTCGGAAGGTTTAGGTGTTGTATTCCAATACGATTTGGCGAGTGGCAGCTACACGAAGAAAGCGGATTTTGACAGCATCAGTGGAATATTGCCAAATGGAACACTTGTAAAAACAGGAGATGGAAAATATTATGGAATGGCAACCCGTGGAGGCTTGTTCACGAAAGAATCCCGGGATGGGTTAGGTACAATTTTTCAATATGATCCTGCAACGTCAACCGTTTCTTCGAAATATAATTTTGATGGATTGATAAATGGAAAATTACCGAATGGTTCTTTATTAGTAGCAGCAGATGGAAATTTGTATGGTGCTACAAATTCCGGTGGCAGCGAAAATTATGGTGTGTTGTTTCAATTTAATCCACAAACAAATAAGTACACAAAAAAAATGGATCTTACGAAAAGTTCAGGTATGTTACCAGAACGTTGTAAGCTAATTGATATTTCTTTAACGAATTCAATCATTGAAAATCAACAATCCAAATTGCAGATGGAGTTCTATCCAAACCCAGTAAACAATATCGTGCAAGTACAGCTGAGCGAACAGGTAAACAACGCAACACTAAAAGTTTATACAATAACGGGTCAGGTAGTATTGGAAAAAACAAAGGTAAGTGGAAATAAATTTCAATTGCAAATTGAAAACTTAGCAAGCGGAACTTATTTTATTGAATTAACAGAAAATGGGAACAGCTCAAGAAATAAATTGATTAAAAATTAATCGTAAAGTGTTTGAGCAAAACGTCAAAGGTTGAAAACCTTTGACGTTTTTTATTTCATAAAGCTCTTGTGTAGTTCTCGTACCGATAGCTATCAGGACCGCTCGAACTGACCCCTGCACACACTTCATCGCAATCACACTGTCTTTCTAAGTCCTTGCAGTAAATCAACACCCTTTCTTCTTTTAAAGAAATAATAGACCCAAAAAATAATGGCTGGTAATGGGATGTAATATAAATACCAGCCTATCGGGCTCGCCCTTATTTGAATAAAAAATGAAATGGGATAATACTCTAATGTTTCCGTGTAATAATTATACTTCACGGTAAATGATAAAACGAGAAGAGCCAGTAACCAACTAAGTTTCCGTTTTAGTTTGGCTTGTGAGATCATGGTTAATGTAAATAAATTGATCAAGGACACAAGTGCTGCAACAGACTTTAATAAATTTTCCTGATAGGTTTCTCTAACTTCCCTTTCACCTTGTTTATTTATGGAAGGAGTCATTTTAATGATCAGATGATGAAGATCATCTCCGGATTTAGCTGTAAAATTTTCATATTGGGTTTCATATCCTTGACGTTTGCAAAACAATTCAAAATCAGGAGAAAGAAAAGAATTAACCGTGTCACCAATTTGAAAATTTCCAAGGCTGTCTGTTTCTACAGAAAGCCTTGTATAATTTGTCCAATATACACGTGCATAATCCAGAGGTTTTCCATCTTCGGCAGAGATTACTTTTCCGGAGCCAGTAATCACTTTTTTACACGACAGGAACAAAAATGCTGTTGCAACAAGCAAAATATATTTCATCGCCCTAAATTTCCGAAAAATTTCAGGAAACTCACGTGGATTGTAAATATAAATTGATGAAGCCTTTGTAATTACCTGATCAACGTTAAATGCCCATTTAATTTATATTCCTGCCCGTCAACACCTGAAGCAATAATAATATAGTAGTATGTACCTTCCGATGCTTCTCCTCCGGATGTTGTTCTGCCATCCCAGCCACCATGAACAGTGTTCCATTCAAAGAGTTTTAGCCCCCATCTGTCAAATAACTGAGCATTTAAAGCTGTTACCCCTGTCGATCCCAGCGTAAATATATCATTAACACCATCTCCATTAGGTGTAAATATATTTGGTATAATTAATTTTGAAAACGGATTCACTGCAATACGCATGCTCATGGTGTCTTTACAACCAAATGAATTCGTAGCAATAAGCATAACTTCATAGATGCCGCCTTGTCCGTCGGAAGAAAAAACATGCGATACATTTTTCAAAGTGGATTCGAAGTTATCTTGCAAATTCCAATAATAAGTGATGGCACCTTTGCTCGTATTTATAAAATCAACTGTAAGGGGAGCGGTACCAGAAGACGGTGTTGCGGAAAATAACGCATCAACGATGGAAACAGTTACAGTTACAGGTGTTCTGGAGCTGGAAACACAATTCGCTTCAGATATTGCTTCCACATAATATGTTCTTGTTTCTGTTAAAACATCACTATGATATTCATTCCCTGTATAAATAGGAAAACCACCTGCAGGTGTATCATACCATTTATAAATGCCTCCAGGTGCTGTAGCTTTTAAGGTTGCTGAGGTACGTGCGCAAATGCTATCAGCTCCTACAACCACCGGAGAGATTGGTATTTCATTCACTGTAATTTTTACCGGTGTTCTTGAAACGGAAAAACACAATTCTTCTGATTTAACTTCTACATAATACGTTTTGCTTTTGGTTAGCACCGGTGTTATGAAATGATCCCCGATGAATATAGGTGTTCCACCGGTTAAGGTATCATACCAATAATAGGTTCCGCCAGGAGCAGTTGCAACTAGTGCTACGGAATTTCCTGAACAAATTTCCTGTGATCCTGCGATCACGGGTGATATGGGATTGGAATGAACAACAATGTTTACTGGTGTTCTGGAAACGGAGCTGCAATTTGATATCGTTGTTACTTCTACATAATACGTAATGTTTGTATCCAAATTGGGTGTTTGAAAATGATCACCAGTAAATAATGGTGTACCACTGCTAATAGTATCATACCATTTATAAATTCCTCCGGGAGCAATTGCTTCTAAGGTGATTGTTTTGCCGGCACAGATTCTTTTCTTCTTTCAATCGAGTGTATGTTACCCTGTTTTTTTCTTTTTCCCGATCTTATTGAGAATAGAGGAGAAATAAGCTGTTGACCTACCAGGATTGGTTTTGGGATCATACGGCTTATTGGAGGTATAGCTGTACCATCCTTTCACAAAATAAAAATTAGTATCCTCAGAATAGTACACCTTATAATGATGCTCTATTTTAGGAATGTTAGTGGAAATCGTATCATTTATTAATTTCTCCCCATTAAATGCCAACAGGATATTTATATCAAAATACAAAGTAGAGTCGTCATCATATATATCGATTGAATCGATATCGTCAAGGGAAGCTTCCGAATGTGTATTTATTGTTTTACTTGTAAACGCAACAGTATCTGTTGATAAAACAGCAATTGAAGAAAATTGGTACTCCGATTCGTATTGAGCGATAGGGACAACTTTAAAGATACTGGCTAGTGTGGTGCAAGATTCGGATGTATTGTTTTTCGTTTTAAATATTCTTCCGGTTTGTGCACCAGGTTGTTCGTAATGCAGAAAATAAACACTGTCGTTTTCAAAAACAACAGTATACGTACTTTCATTTTTATCTATCTCATATAACTTCCAGTAATGACATTTGCATCCATTTAGAAAATCATTCGTTGGATTTTTTTCCAACACATAAGCTCCATTTTTTGAAAACAGGATAGAATCGTTAGCAGAAAAAGAACTGTTAAGTTGAAGTATGAAAACAATGAATAGAAGAAAATGTTTCATATTGTAAAATACGTTTAATTTTTATTTTCGGAAAAAAATTACTAACGATCAAAAACAAACAAGGAAAATGTCCATATTAACTCCACTATGGGTTCTATTTGAATTTAGAATCCAGGTTAAATTTAAACTTTTTCCATTAATCTTCAATTTCATCTTTTTTGTAATTAAGTATGTGTTATACCAAATTTGCGATAAGGTGTGTAGGATGTCCGCTCAAGCAGACACAACCGCACGTGCCTGTATAGATCTCCTGTGGGCGTAGCGTCCGCTACGTGCTTGTATACAAGGCCTCCGGCCTGTATACCGATTGGGATAATCTGCTACGTATCCATGTTGAGGGCAAAAATAAATTGGGGCCTGTTGCTGTGGATGGAGGTTCCGTTCTCCGGAATGGCAACAATTTATTGTAAAAGTAAATGAGGAGGTATATGCAACAACTGAAGCCGGGTGTCCCTTTAAATTTCACGCAGATTATTTGTCAAATGCCCAATGGAACACCTCGTAAACTGACCGACATGAAGCTTTTTGTGGATTGTTCTCCACGATGTGTGTCTGCAAAAGAGTAGGTGTCAACTATTTTTTGTTGAAACTTTCCTTTCCTTTTAGAGTACAATTAACCATGAAAAAAGGGCTATTGTATGGTTTAATTATTACTTTTTTTTCAATTTTTAATGCTGCCAAGGCTCAAACACCTCATGTCGATAGCATTAAAAGGGCATTAGAGCTACATCCTACGCAAGATACAGCAAGAATCAATTTGCTTATTCAAATGTGCAAAGGTCATGTTTTTGAAACCAATGATATAGACCAATTGGCTCATTACAATGCGGAGCTGTATCCCTTGTCTCAAAAATTGGATAGTCGTCGGGGGCTTGCTTATTCCAACCTTTATAAAGGGATTTTATCCAAAATTAATACAGATTATCCCCAGGCTCAGCTACATCTGGAGCATGCATTAGCTATTTTTAAATCCATCAACGAACGATCAGGAATTGCCGGCTGTTATATCAATATGGGACTCTTAGAGGATCGTTTGGGGAACTACAAAAAGGCAATACAACATGCAACAGAAGCAGCAAAAATAAGGAAAGAGTTAGGGGATGTCAGAGGAACTGCCAGTGCCTTAAACAACCTGGGTATTTCTTATGGAAACCTTGGTGATTACAAAAAGTCATTAAGCTCTTATTTTAAATCACTGGAACTAAGAGAATCGATCAACGATAAATTGGACATGTCTGTATCCTACCTTAATATAGGGGATTCTTATAATATTCAAGGCAAATTCGACGAATCAGAAAAATTTTTATTGAAAGCGCTGCCTTTAAAAAAAGAGCTGGGTGACAAAGAAGGCGAAGCATATGTCTATGCGAATTTGGCCAGCATTGCTACGAGCAAAAAAAATTATAAACAAGCATTAATCATGCATCTGAAGGGTCTTAAGCTAAGAGAGGAAATGAATGACAGGCAAAACATCAATCAAACGTACGTGTTTATTGGAAAAAATTATTTTGATCAGCAAAAATTTAATGAAGCACTTGGCTATTATTTGAAAGCAGCAGAGTCAAGCAGGGAGCTTGGTGATAAGGTAAACTTAATTGAAGGTGATGTTGGTGCAGGCAAATGCTATGAACAAAAAAAAGAATTTAAAAAGGCACTTGATAAGTATGAAGAAGCATCACGAATTGGAAGAGAGATTGACTACCGTTCCGGGTTGATTGAAGCGTTGAGTGGTTTGTCATCTATACAAGAAAAATTGCAAAATTATAAGCAGGCCTTATCGTATCAAATAGCATTCACACAGTTAAAGGATTCCATGCTCAATGAGGCTAGCTTTAAACAAACGGCTGAATTGAATACACGCTATGAAACGGATAAAAAAGAAAAAGAGATTTTGCTATTAACCAAAGATCAGCAATTAAAGGATAAAACATTAAAGCAACAACGTTTGGTGAGAATAGGGTTAATAACAGGTCTTGTATTGTTGTTAAGTTTATCCTTTCTGTTGTTCAACCGCTATCAGTATAAACAAAAAGCGAATCTGGTTTTGAAAAAACAAAAACAGGAAATCTCTGAAAAAAATATTCAGATTGTTGATAGCATTGATTATGCAAAAAACATCCAGGAAGCAATTCTTCCTGATGCCGATAAATTAACAGACTTATTAAACGATTATTTTATTTTGTATAAACCCAAAGCAATTGTGAGTGGCGATTTTTATTGGATAGGAAAAAAGAATGATAAACTGATTTGCGCAGTCGCTGATTGTACAGGACATGGAGTTCCGGGCGCATTTATGTCGCTCCTGGGGCATAACATATTGGAAAATGTTGTTCAAAAAGATACGTCCATAAATCCTGGTTCAATTTTAACAACACTCAACGAAGAAATAGTAGCGCGATTTTCAAAAGGAAAGGAAAAAGCGACAGTAAAGCATGGGATGGATATTGCGATTATTAGTCTGGATACAAATAAAAGACATTTGGAGTATGCAGGTGCACGGAATTCGTTATACGTGGTACGAGATAAACAGCTTACAGAAATTAAAGCAGATAAAATATCGACAGGCGTTGTACAGGCAGATCAGACTTTTGTAAAATACAATAATCAGGTATCCGAATTAAAAAAAGGTGATATGATTTATTTGTTTTCTGATGGGTATCCTGATCAAAAAGGTGGACCTGATAAAAAGAAATTTTACTACCAACCCTTTAAAGATTTACTAGCCACAATAAGTAACCTTCCACTTGAAGAACAAAAGCAGCAATTAGATAAAGCCATTACTGATTGGATGGGAGAAATGGAGCAGATAGATGATATCTTGGTGATGGGGATTA
>DAORKB010000008.1:0-32181 GCA_035439365.1 Bacteroidia bacterium | reverse complement strand
CTTGTTTGCTTTTATCTTTAACCAGTTTTTTGTACGATCGTTCGGAGTGTATATGCTGTCTGCCCGTTTTGCAATAATTCCTTCCAGTCCATTTTTTTGAGCAGCTTCAAAAAATTTAGTGCCGGATTCTTTAAATAATTTACTCAAACGTATTTGATCATTATCCGGCATGATTTGCTCTAAAATTTCTCTCCTTTCCAATAATGTCAAATCCATCAAACTTTTACCATCCAACCATAAAATGTCAAACACGTAATACACAAGCTCCCCATCGGCTTCGCTTCGCCAGTTTTGAAGATTACCAAAATGAGAAACACCTTTATCACCAATCACCACAATCTCTCCATCTACAATAGCATTGACATTCCATTTTTTTACCTGCTCATAAATTGGGTAAAATTTATCATTGAAGGATTTATCATTTCTTGATTTCAATTCCACTTTACCATTATTCATAAAAGCCAAGGCTCTGTAACCGTCCCATTTTACTTCATACACCCATCCTTTCTCGTCAAAGGGTTTATCCACCAATGTGGCTAGCATGGGCGTCAGCTTTGTCGGAAACTTGCTAACAGTACCTTTTGTTTTACTATTCTTTTTTAGATTTTCGTTTTTTTTTTATCACCTCTTTTACATCCTTTCGTTTTGATAAGGCAATCGCTTTTTTACTTTTTGTCTTTGTTTCTTTTACCCGGTTGGAGCCATAAAAATTTTTGGATGTTTTTTCTATCTGTTCCAATGTCTTTTTGGAAATAACTGATTTATCCTTTTTCAATATATCATCATTAGACGCATATTTATCTTTATGTTTAATCAGCAACCAGCTGTTCTCTCCCATTCCTTTGGTTTTTACCAATGCAAATTCTCCTTTCAATTTTTTCCCATGCAGTGTTACTTTTAAGTTTCCTTGATGCAATTGTTTTCTTAAATTCTTATCCTGTACTTTTTTATCGTTACTGTCAATCAAGCTCGACTCATAAGTTCCTTCATCCCAAACAATCACTGTTCCCGCACCATAACCACTTGGTATAATTCCTTCAAAATTTTTGTAGTCGTAGGGGTGATCTTCAACCATCATGGCTAGCCGTTTTACAGATGGATCCAAAGAAGGTCCTTTGGGTATGGCCCAACTTTTAAGTACACCTTCCATTTCCAACCGAAAATCATAATGCAAATGAGAAGCATCGTGTTTTTGGATAACAAAATGCAATTGTTTATCCCCTGCTTTTCCTCCTGTTGGTTCGGGTGTTTCTTTAAAATTTCTCTTTTGTTTGTATTTGGTGAGCGCCATATTCAGTTGATTTTGAGGAATTGTTTACATTCTTTGAGGAGTTGGTCAAGACGATTCTTATATAAAACACGTTCATAAAGCCTAATTTAGCTATATAAATCAATTTTAAAAATAATATTTCCAATAAAAATGCCAGCGCATATAATTGGTATTACTATGTTTCTATGTGCCTATATGTTTAAATAAATAAAACACATAGACACATAGGCTAATTATTTTCACCCTTTAAATTATTTTATAAGTGTACAATCAACATTAAAAATGTAATTTTATGTACTTAATATGAATGATCAACTATGAATTTTAAATCCATCCGTTTCTTTATTTCTATTTGCATTTTGTTTATCGGTTTTGCTTTCGCAGCGTGGTATTACAAGGCATATAAAACGCCTCCAGAATTGAATAAAGAAACAACTGAATTGGTTAGTGAAACAGGAGCCTCCGTTAAAATTTCTGATTTTAAAGGAAAATATGTATTGGTCAATTACTTTCAAACCTGGTGCGGTGACTGTATTCAGGAACTTGAAAGCATGGATACACTGCAAAACAGAGTTGGAAAAGATCGTATAAAAGTGATGTTGATTTCAGATGAACCCTGGGATAAAATCAAACGCTTCAAACAGAAATATTGCAACACAATCGATTATTATCAATCTGTAAAAACACTTAAATCTCAAAACATACGTATCTTTCCAACAAGCTTCCTGCTTGATCCATCTGGAAATGTTATCTTAAGTAAGATTAACTCCTTTGCCTGGGATAGCGAATCGTTTATTCAAACAATCAAATAGTCAGTTTTTTTTCTTCCTTCCTGAAATTATTTCAGTCGAAAATCATTTTTTCTGAAAATTTGTCTGCAATTTTTTTCAAAAAATGCATTGGCATCTCTATTGACAAAATCCTGCGATTCGCGATCAAAAAAATAAAAACAGTTAAATCATTAACATAAAAATTCAACTATCATGAGAACTTTAGTCAGATCCAACAACAATTATTACAACGAATTACCATCTATATTTGACGATTTCAACTTACTTGGTGATTTGTTCCGCAAAGGAATTTCAAGACCTGTAAATTCTGTGCCTTCTGTGAATGTAAAAGAAACAGAGACTGCCTATGAATTGGAAGTTGCAGCTCCCGGCCTTTCAAAAGAAGATTTTAAAATTGATGTGGACGGCAATACGTTAACCATTTCAGCGGAGAAGGAAACAAATAAAGAAGAAAAACAGGATTCCTATACGCGCAAAGAGTTTAGTTATTCGAGTTTCAAACGCTCGTTCAACTTACCTGAACGCACAGTAGAGACTGATAAAATAACTGCTAAATATGCTGATGGTGTTCTGCAACTTGTGGTACCAAAATCGGAAAAGGCAAACACGCAAAAGCGTATTACAGTTGCGTAATAACTAAAAAACAATGGCCCCGTCTCGGAAAGAGGGGCCATTTGTTTTTTATGAGACTAAACAACTATGTAACTATGTGCCTATGTGTTTAAAATAAATCAACCACATAGGCACATAGTTACATAGTTGTTACTATTTATTGATTTTATCAATTAAATAGGCGCTTATTTTTCTTCTGGTTCAGGAACCACATTTCACGCCAATTTTAATTTAGCTTCTTCCGGATTTTTTTTAAAGCTTTCAATCAATTCTCGTTTCCCTATAATTGTTTTTTGCTTGTTCTGTAATTTTACAACATCATCAGCAGCAAAAGCAACAAACGCCTCTTCCATCCCTTTTTCGGCACACATCGCAGAAAATGCTTTATCAGCTTCAATTATTTCTTTCACATCATTTGCTGGTGGTACTTGTTTGCAGGCTACTGCAAATAAGGCGAATAGAAGATATACTTTTTTCATCTGTTACCAATTAAAAGATTAGTTCATATGGATTGCATTCAAATGTATAGAGAAAATACTTATACTTACAAAAAAATATATGAATGGTATCAGCAGATGTGATCATAATTGGCGGTGGAGCAGCTGGATTTTTTGCGGCGATTAACAGTGCCCAATTAAATAAAAATTGCTCCGTACTTATACTTGAAAAAAGCTCCAAACTATTATCGAAGGTACGTATTTCCGGTGGCGGCCGGTGTAATGTAACACACGCTTGTTTCGACAATGATTTGCTTGTAAAGAATTATCCACGGGGGGAAAAGGAATTAAGAAATGTATTTAGCAGGTTTACGACCAAAGATACAATTGAATGGTTCCAGAAAAGAGGTGTTCCATTAAAAACAGAAGCCGATGGGAGAATGTTTCCGGAAAGTAATACATCCGAAACCATTATCAATTGCTTACTTCAAGAGGCACAAAATGCGGGTGTAAAAATAAAGTTAAATGTCGATATTCAGGAAATAAATAAAGACGAAGATCAACATTTTTTATTAAAGGATCTTCAACAGCAAACGTATCGCTGTAAAAAACTAATTGTGGCCACAGGAGGTAATCCAAAAGAACAAGCATATGAATGGTTAAAGAAAACGGGACACAGTATTGTTTCGCCGGTTCCATCCCTGTTTACGTTTAATGTTCCCAATCATGCAATAACACAGTTAATGGGTGTTTCTGTGCCTTTGGCAAAAGTAAAAATCAAAGCTGCAAAATTGGAAACGGAAGGTCCCTTGTTAATTACCCATTGGGGATTAAGTGGTCCCGCTGTTTTAAAGGCATCAGCAATCTCAGCACGTGCATTGAATGAATTAAACTATCATTTCAATGTTGCTGTTAGCTGGTTACCCAAACATACCGAAGAAAAAGTGAGGATTGAATTTGCAAATCAACGGGAAGAGGCTGCTGCAAAAGTTATTTCAGCCAATTGCCCGTTTGAATTACCAAAACGATTGTGGGAGTATTTTGTAGCAACTGCAGGTATTGATAAAAATTTACGCTGGGCCGATCTGACGAAAAAAAACAGCAATGATCTTGTACAATCATTGTTAAACAATGAATATGAGGTGAAAGGTAAAACTACTTTTAAAGATGAATTTGTTACCTGTGGAGGTATTAAATTAAATGAGATCAACTTTTCCACAATGGAGAGTAAAGTTATACCTGATTTATTTTTTGCAGGAGAAGTGCTGAATATTGATGGTATTACAGGAGGGTTTAACTTTCAAAATGCCTGGAGTAGCGGATGGATTGCTGCGCAAGGCTTGTTTAAAGGTTAAAATAAATGTACATACATATAATGTAAATGTATACAAAAAAAATGTATCTTTACAAGGATCACAGAAAATTGGAGGATGGAAATAGGCAAAGAAATTAAACAAGAAAAATTCAGGAGTGAGCATCATAAAATGCTTATCAACATTTTTTTCACGAGTGGCTGGTTAAGCTCAAAACATTCCTGCCGTTTAAAACCTTACGGCATTTCGGTTCAGCAATACAACATTCTACGAATACTTAGAGGACAGCATCCTACACCTGTAACAATTAATCTGTTAATTGATCGTATGCTGGATAAAAATTCAAATGCATCCCGCCTGGTGGAAAAATTACGTTTAAAAAAATTAGTTGAACGGGCAGTAAGTTCCGATGATAGAAGAGCTGTGAATGTAATTATTACGCAGAAAGGACTTGCATTGCTTACAGAACTTGATAAATTAGAAGAAGTTTTTTTAAAGGAGTTAAAAAGTATCACAGCAAAAGAAGCAGAACTACTTAGCTCGCTGTTGGATAAATTAAGAAACTAATACCTTAAAAATCCCCATGTGTTATGAAAACAATTATTCACCGCGCCTCTGAACGGGGCCATGCCAATCATGGATGGCTAAATGCTTACCACTCTTTTAGTTTTGCGCAATACCACGATCCGAATAAAGTTCACTTTGGTTTATTGCGGGTTTTAAACGACGATACCGTCGCGCCTGGTAAAGGTTTTGGTTTTCACCCACATGACAACATGGAGATTGTAACCATCCCCTTGTATGGACAACTGGAGCATAAGGATAGCATGGGAAATATTGGCGTAATTGGTCCCAATGAAATACAAGCCATGAGTGCAGGATCAGGCATCATGCATTCGGAATACAACCATTCAAAAACAGAACCTGTTAATCTTTTGCAAATCTGGATCTTTCCTAAAAAGAGAAACATCGAACCTCGATATGAGCAACGTGTTTTTACAGATGCGGATAAAGATCAACAGTTTAAAACAATTGTGTCCCCCGTAAAATCAACCGATGTAATGTGGATCAATCAGGATGCTTATTTTTCTATTGGTAAATTTAAGGCCGGTCAAACAATTGAGTATACGATGCAACACCAAGGAAACGGTGCATATGTATTTATTATCGAAGGCTCGGCTTCTATCCATAATGAGCAGTTAAATAAACGGGATGCAATAGGTATTTCGGAAACAGCTCAATTCAAAATTAATATAACTGCTGATTCGGAGATACTGGTGATTGATGTGCCGATGAATTAAGTATTTAAAGCATTAAATTTAGCAGAAAGATGTGTAAATGTCTGTGCGGAGTCGAGAACTGTATGTAGGCTTACAGAGCTCACAAACAGTTCTCGACTCCGCTCGAACACACATACACAGCACGCTCTTTGATTAAAATTCATTAAAAATTTATCTATTTGCTTCAAACTCCTCCTGCAAATTAGTCAGCAATTTCTTCCTTAAAAAGCCAATACGTCACTCATTTTTTTTCTTAACTGACAAGCTTGCCAAAAGGATTCATGTAATTTCTCCTGGAACAGGATTTGACTCATTTTTTTGAAAAAAACAACGCTATGAATTTAAATAATTTTACAATAAAATCTCAGGAAGCCATTCAGCAAGCTATTCAGATAGCAACTGTCAATGAGCAACAAGCTATTGAAAACGCTCATATTTTAAAAGGCATTCTGGAGGTTGATGAAAACGTCACACCATTTATTTTGAAAAAACTAAATGTAAACACCAACCTGTTTATTGCCACTTTGGATAAGATTCTGGAAAGTTATCCGAAAGTTTCGGGTGGTCAACCTTACTTATCATCCAATGCCAATCAGGCTATTTCAAAAGCATCTACTTATTTAAAAGAATTTGGTGACGAATATGTTTCCATTGAACATCTATTACTTTCAATACTTGCTACAAAAGATACAGTATCTCAATTATTGAAAGACAATGGTGTAACAGAAAAAGATTTAAAAGCAGCCATTGCTGAGTTGCGTAAAGGTTCAAAAGTAACCAGTCAGACTGCAGAAGACACCTACAATGCACTTAATAAATTTGCGATCAATTTAAATGATCAGGTAAAAAAAGGAAAGTTGGATCCTGTAATTGGGCGTGACGAAGAGATACGCCGTGTATTACAGATTTTATCCCGCAGAACCAAAAACAATCCTATTTTGGTTGGTGAACCAGGTGTTGGTAAAACAGCTATTGCAGAAGGATTAGCCAGCCGAATCATAAATGGAGATGTACCTGATAATTTAAAATCGAAGCAAATATTTTCGCTGGATATGGGTGCATTGGTTGCCGGTGCAAAATTTAAAGGTGAATTTGAAGAGCGATTAAAATCTGTTGTGAAAGAAGTTATTTCTGCCGATGGTGAGATCATTCTATTTATTGATGAGATCCATACATTGGTGGGTGCAGGTGGCGGAGAGGGTGCCATGGATGCTGCCAACATATTGAAACCAGCATTGGCAAGAGGCGAATTGAGAGCCATTGGTGCAACGACATTGAACGAGTTTCAAAAATATTTTGAAAAAGATAAAGCACTTGAACGCCGTTTTCAAAAAGTAATAGTGGATGAACCAAACGCAGAGGATGCTATTTCCATCCTTCGTGGTATCAAAGAAAAATATGAAGCACACCACAAGGTGAGAATAAAAGACGAAGCGATTATTTCTGCAGTGGAGTTATCACAACGCTATATTAATGACCGTTTCCTACCCGACAAAGCCATTGACTTGATGGATGAGGCTGCATCAAAATTAAGGATGCAGATGAATTCCATGCCCATTGAACTGGATGTATTGGAGCGTAAAATCAGACAACTTGAAATTGAACGGGAAGCTATTAAACGTGAGAATGATAAACGAAAATTAGAAGAGCTCAGCAAAGAAATTGCGGAGTTAGCTGATCAACGAACCGATTTACGCGCAAAATGGCAAAGCGAAAAAAATGTTGTTGAAGGTATTCAAAAAGTAAAAGAGCAAATGGAGCAATTGAAATTTGAAGCCGAACAAGCAGAACGAAACGGTGATTACGGTCGTGTTGCTGAAATACGCTATGGTAAACTCAAAGAGATGGAAACAGAATTACGATCGTTTGAAAGCAAACTTGCAGAGATGCAGACCACCGGTTCGCAACTTATAAAAGAGGAAGTAGATAGCGAAGATATTGCAGGTGTAGTTGCAGGCTGGACAGGTATTCCGGTTTCACGCATGTTACAAAGCGAACGTGAAAAACTATTGCACCTGGAAGATGAGTTAAGAAAACGTGTTGTTGGACAAGAAGAAGCGATTGAAGCGATCAGTGATGCAGTAAGAAGAAGCCGTGCGGGACTTCAGGATACAAAACGTCCGATTGGTTCTTTCATCTTTTTAGGAACCACAGGAGTTGGTAAAACAGAGCTGGCAAAGGCTTTAGCAGAATTTTTATTTAACAATGAAAACAGTATGACGCGTATTGATATGAGTGAATATCAGGAACGTCATGCTGTAAGCAGGCTGGTTGGGGCACCTCCGGGTTATGTTGGATATGATGAAGGTGGGCAATTAACAGAAGCTGTAAGAAGAAGACCATACAGTGTGATCCTGTTGGATGAAATTGAAAAAGCACATCCGGATGTGTTTAATATTCTACTACAAGTGCTGGATGATGGGCGATTAACAGACAATAAAGGTCGTGTTGTAAATTTCAAAAACACCATCATTATTATGACTTCAAACATGGGTTCACATTTAATTCAGGAAAATTTTGAAAAATTGAATCCCGGAAATAAAGATGAATTAATTGCAAAAACAAAAGTGGAGGTTTTTGAATTATTGAAGAAAAGTATTCGTCCGGAATTTCTGAATAGAATTGATGAAACAATCATGTTCAGGCCACTTACACGTGAAGACGTAACAAAAATTGTTGAATTTCAATTTGAAGGAATCAGGAAAATGCTTGCTGAAAATGATATTCAACTTGAGGCTACACCAGAAGCTATCGATTGGCTTGCACAGTTAGGATTTGATCCACAATTCGGTGCACGTCCGGTAAAACGGGTTATGCAAAAACGTGTATTAAATGAATTATCAAAACAAATTTTAGCAGGGACAGTCGCTAAAAATTCTCAAATCGTATTGGATGTTTTTGATAACAATTTCATTTTCAGAAACAGTATAGAAATTGACAAACCTTCAAAGAAGAAAAAACAGATTAGTTGATGGAAAACGGCCTGTTAAAATATGTTAAGCCACTAATAATGGATAGGTAATTGTGTTATAAATAGAACAACATTTTAAATCATATAGTCATGAAAACTAAAAAACCTATCGTTGATGATAACCGCCCAAAAATAAAAATACAATTGGATTATAAAACAACTATCATTGTTCGAACAAAGAATGCATTGGAATCCTGGTTAAGTAAATTTCCAGAGGCGAAAGTTGTATCTTAATTTTTAAATTTTCTTAAAGAAAAATTTATTGCCATTAAACTAGAAACCTATGTTTCTATGTGTTAGAAAACAAAACACATAGACACATAGGTTTTTAGTTTTTAATTATGCGTGTACACGTTTAGCTTCTTTTTACTCTTTTTGTCGATGTTATTAACAACCAATTCTTAATAACGTTTCTCTCCTTAACCAACATTCTCTTAACGCCTAACACACACCCTCTACACCATCAGCAAAATCAACATTTTAAACACATTCCTACCATTTATTTTACACAAAATCAGAAGTGGTTTTCAACAAAGCTATGTTTACAATTACAAGTAACCCCCACTCTCACCAGCCTTGTTTTTAAGATAGTTTTGTTCAAACCTCATTAAAATAAGAAAACTAATAAAATATCTTCTATTACCAATTTAATTGAAATTGTAGTGGTGTTACTTAAAGTCACCATTATTAAAATGAAAATAAAATGATAAAAAAAGTAATAGTAACATGTGTTTTATTTTTTGCGGTGGCAGGCAATACATATTCACAGGACGATGAGCAAAAGAAGCGTTTGCCTTCAGTTTATATTGGTGCAGGGGTTATGTCTTTTAATGGTGATGTGGGAAAAGGTCTTGATATCAGTTCTTTGACAAGAATCAGAAGTGGTTTTACGATTGGTGCCGAACAACGGATTGGAAAATTTACTGGTGTTTCCTTAGATGGAATTTTTGGAAAAGTAGCGAACAGTGATCATAGCGCAACCAGTAATTTAAACTTTGAATCTCCAATCAGGCAAGGTAACCTCAGTCTTGTTTTTCATTTTGACAATGGTCTTATATTCAAAAACAGTAGTGTTGTAGGACCTTATATTCAGGCAGGAATCAGCTTTATCAAATTTGATGCGCATAGCGACTTAAAAGATAAAAATGGTGTTGCCTACAATTATTGGTCAGATGGTACCATACGCAGTATTCCTGAAATGTCGCCTCCGGTTAAAACCACGCCTATCATTCAACGTGATTATTCATATGAAACGCAATTAACAGATCCCAATGAAAATTACAAACGTACGGCATTGGGACTACCACTGTGTGTAGGGTTTAAGTTGAATGCAACTGACTTATTGAGCTTTAACATTGCTGGTGTTTACAACCTGACATTTACAGACAGGATAGACAATGTGAAGGATGGAAAATCTGACCGTTACTTTTTCGGATTTGTTTCCATGGAACTTAAATTTTATAAAAAAGACAAGGATAAGTCTGAACACGGTTCTGTTGATTTTGCTTCTTTGGATAAAGCAGATTTGGATGAAGATGGTGTTGCTGATAAAGATGATGATTGCCCAGGAACACTTAAAGGAACTACAGTAGACAGTCACGGATGCCCGGTAGATACTGATGGAGATGGAATTCCGGATTTCAAAGATAAAGAATTAAATTCTGTAAAAGGCGCCACTGTTGATGCATTTGGTGTGACAATAACCGATCAAAACATTGCTAAAAAATCCGGAACAGATTCACTGGCAACCGACAGAAGCCAATTATTTAAGCAAAATCCAAGTCTTGCTTACCTGAACGGCGTCGAAAATAAGATTAAAGAAGAACGAAAAAGCAATCCAGGGAAAACAACGATTCCTGAATCTTTAAAAATAGCCGATAAAAATAAAGATGGATTGATTACAACAAATGAAATTACAGATGCCATCGATTCATTTTTTGATGGTAAGACTGCGCTCTCTATAGATAAATTAAACAGTTTGATTGACTATTTCTTTGAACAGTAAACTAAGTAAAAACTAAAAATAATAACTATGTTAAAATATGCAGCTCTATTATTCAACTCTCTAGCATTGTTGATATATCAGTTTTTCTTTGCTGACCCAATAACAATTACTCAGAATGTTCCCGCTTCCGTAAAAGCAGGGAGTGAGTTTGTTGTAGAACTAACGATAAAAAAAGGTACAACAAGTGGTTTTGCGAAGTTACAGCAAGATTTACCAGAAGGATTTATCGCTACAGATAAAAATGAAAACAATGGTGGATCATTTAAATTCAGCGAACAAGCTGTAAAAATAATTTGGATGTCTCTTCCATCGGATCAGGAATTTAAAATCCGTTATACTGTAAAAGCTGCCGAAGGTATTAGTGGAGACAAGCAAATAGGTGGAAAGTTTTCATACGTATCGGATAATGTGAAACAAACCGTTGAAATCACTCCGGCTACAATTAACATCATTGGAGATGTAGCTGCAGTCGTTAAAAAAGAGGAAACAACCACCACTACACCAACAACAGAAACACCTGTTGCAACGCCTACAACAGAATTAACCAACACTCCAGTTGTTGCAAACTTATCCGATAATGAAGGACTTTCCGTAAGCTGCTCACGTAAAATTCCTTTAAGCCCTGGAAATGAATTCACAGTTGAATTGAATATAAACAAAGGTAACTTATCCGGATTTGCTAAATTACTGGAAACTCTTCCTGCTGGTTTTGTTGCTACTGCAGGAGAAACCAAAGGAGCTACCTTTACTTTTACAGATCAAAAAGTAAAATTCGTATGGGTGTCAATGCCTTCTGAACCTGAGTTTAAAGTAACCTATAAAGTTGCTTCAGCAATTAATCCGATTAATCAACCTGTTGATGGTATTTTCTCTTATATTGAAAACGACGAAACGAAAAAATACACCATCGCAACAACAATTATAGGTACAGAAAGCACCTCAACTCCAGTAATTGCGTCGAACATCACACCAGTAGAGAAAAAAGAAGAACCTAAAGCGGAAACACCAACAACACCAGCAGAAACAACCACAACAACACCAACCACTTCAACCCCTATTGTTGCAGATAACACGGTAAAGCCAACAGAAACAACTCCTCCAGTATCTGATGTAGCCACTACTCCCGTTACACCGCCTGCAGATAATACCAAAGTTTTATCCGCTACAACGGTTCCGGTCCCACAAGGTGATGTGAACTATCGCGTTCAGATTGCTGCTTTGCATAAAGCTGTTGAAGCCAGTAAACTCGCAACACGTTATAACTTATTTGAGCCTGTAATTACAGAAATGGCACAAGGTTTTACAAAATATACGATTGGTTCTCATAAAGAATATAAATCGGCACACGATGCCCGCGATATTATTAAAAACAAAGGAGTTGTAGGACCATTTGTAACAGCGTACAACTCAGGTAAAAGAATCACCGTTCAGGAAGCCTTGATGATCACAAGCCAGAAATGGTTTAGATAATACATTTTTTCCACAAGTATATCGAAAACTCAATTTAGCACGTATAAACGTCTTAATTGAGTTTTTATGTTATATTTGCCAGATATGAATAACAAATTAAAGAGGCTTTTGTTTTTTATATGTTTAGGGGGTTCTTCGTACGCACAAACCAGTGATACGACTTCCCTTCAATCTTCTACATCCTCTTTTAATACGACTTCTGTTTCTTCTTTAGATCAACCCGACGTTCTTGTTAAACCTTGTATTGGTTTTGGGCCGGGAATGTTCTCATTTTACGGTGATCTTTATCAAAAACATTTTCAATTGCCTTCTGTAAGCAGAATCGCCTATGAAATTTATTTTGATCAACCGATTAACGACTATTTAAGCCTTCGTTTCAATGCATTAAGTGGAAATCTAGGAGCAAATGAACGTTTTGTGAGTGGCGGGCGCAATCTTAACTTTGAATCCCGGATTTTTCTTGGGAGTGCCAGTGTTGTTTACAATTTTGGAAATTTTTTGCCCAGCAAACGCGAAGCTACACCATTTGTTTCGCTGGGAATTTCGACCTTTAACTTTAATTCAAAAACTGATCTTTTTGATGCACAGGGAAATCGTTATTACTACTGGTCGGATAACAGCATTCGCAATATGAGTGAAACAGATCCCCTTGCTGAAAATGCAATTGAAATCAAACGGGATTATAGCTATGAAACTGATATCAAGAAATTAAATCTGGATAAAGTAAAAGATTATCCGGAGCAGTCGTTCGCTGTTCCGATTTCTGCAGGTGTAAATTTCAAAATTAATGACTATTTAAATTTTAAGGTTGGCGCAACCATGTACCTTTCCTTTACGGATCATATTGATGGGGTCACATCAAAAGGAACTGGTCTTCGGGAAGGGAAAAAAGGCAACGATAAATTTTTAATGACATCATTTGGTGTAAGTTATAATTTCGGTTTAAAGAAAAAGGGACCAAAAGATGAAAATCCATATTTACAAAATGTTGACAATGTTGACTTTTTGGCCCTGGAACAAGAGGACGGAGATGGCGATGGTGTAACTGATTTCCTTGATTCATGCAATGGTACACCGGCTGGTGCACCTGTTGATTTAAAAGGTTGCCCGCTTGATGACGATGAAGATGGTGTTCCCAACTACAAAGACGTGGAACTGGCCACACGTGTTGACGCATTTGTAGATGAAGAAGGAAAAGAACTAACCGATTCTCTTATTGCTTACCGCTATAATTTTTATATGGATTCTACCGGAGCATATGCGAAAGTTGTAGTTCATGATCACAACGGTGCCCTTGTCAGAAATAAATATACGGAGAAAGAATATTCGGTTGAACTTGGTATTTTCAAAACCGGACTACCGCCAGATTTGATGACAAAGTTTTTAAGTATTGATGATATTTCAACAACGGTGCTTGATGATTCGACCACGGTATATACAGCAGGTTCTTTTACATCCCGTCAGGACGCGGAAGCGCGTAAACAGGAACTAACCGCCAGTGGTTTGGATAATATAAAAGTGGTGTACAAGCAACGCGGTAAGTTTCATGATCCGGACGATGATGTAATAGCGAAAACACCTGGTAAGCCAGGAAAAGTAAGTAACACAGGCGATAGCGGAACGGATACAAAACCTACAACTACAAAAACGCCTAAAAAGGAAAATATCTATAGAGATGCTGCAACTGCCAGAAGGAACATTACCCCCGGTCAAATTAAAACCCCTGGAAATGTTTTCCGTGTGCAGTTAGGTGCTTATAGAAGACCTTTATCCAGAAATATTTTCCCGGAAGTAAATGATTTAATTGAAATAAAAACAGAAGACAGCTTATATAAATACATGACCGGTACCTTTAAAACCATTGAAGGTGCAGCAAAACACAAAGCCAAAATGTTGATGAAAGGTTACGAAGGTGCATTTATTACGGTTTATAAAGATGGTGAACGTGTTTCTTTAAAGAAAGCAGGTGCCTCACCACAAGATAATGCAACAGAAATTGTGGAGGTGCCCGATAATCAACCGATTAGCGGCGTTACAAAGCAACTGGTTGTATACAGGGTGCAAGTTGGAGCGTTCAAAAATAACACTTCAGCACAATTGGAAAAATTCGAAAACTTAAAAACAACAAAAATATCCTCAAGAGGATTTAACAGGTATTTAGCAGGTGAATTTGCTGATTATGAATCGGCATCAAAATACAAAACCGAGTTATTGCAAAATAAAACGGTGGAAGAAGCATTTGTAATTGCTTTCTTTAATGGAAGAATTATTTCATTAGTAGAAGCAGCAGAGTTATTAAAAAACTAATTTTTAGATCCTTACGACATATCCGTAAAGTAGTACATTTGTAGGAATGAGGCATTACTTATTATATACGTTTTTTTCATTTTTAAGCATTACACTTGTTGCTCAAGATAACCTGGTGCCGAATACTTCTTTTGAAAATGAAGTTGCGTGCCCTACTGTTGCTGATCAATTAAGTGCTACCACAAACTGGTACAGTGGGAACGCTGAATCACCTGATTATTTTCATACGTGTCAATTGGTTACAGGAACATATGGAATACCGTATACAGTATACGGTTATCAATTAGCACGAACAGGAGAGGCATTTACCGGTCTTCATGTTTATGGCGGCCCCCCAACTTCCAAAAGAGAGTATCTTCAGGTTGAATTAAGTTCGGACCTATCAGAAGGTACAGATTATCTGATTTCATTTTATGTTAATCTGGCAAACAGCTCTTCTGTTGCTATATCTCGTTTTGGTGTTTATTTATCCACAAATGCTCAAATCGACACAGCAGGCGGTCCCTTTCCATTTGCTCCCCAGCTATCTACTGACAGCACAATTTTTTATAGTGACACAGCGAAATGGGTAAAAATTTCTGCATATTATACTGCAACTGGAGGCGAGCGATTTATGACAATTGGAAATTTTAACTCCGATTTAGCAACCGATACCTTACAAATTAATACATTATCTACTTTATCGTATTATTTTATTGAAGATGTATCCGTCATACAATCTGATTCTTCATCCGAAACACCAAACATTTTTACACCGAATAACGATGGGATTAACGATGATTGGGTCATCCGGAATTTGTCCAAAAATTCGCTCATAAAAATTTATGATCGCTGGGGTATTCCGGTTGGTGGTATTGAGGGGCCTGGAGGAATAGAAGGTACCTACAAATGGGACGGACGAACCACAAGCGGTGAGCGCTGCAAAGAAGGTGTTTACTTTTATATTGTAACCGGAGAAAAAAACAGAAAAGGTTTTATTTACCTTATGCGTTAGTCCAGCTCATCTTTTTTTAATTCTTATTCATAATTTTTCTTACCTTTGTAGGATGCTTCAAGGAAAAGAACTCATTTTAGCTACCAAACCTTTTGCGAAAGAAATACGCTGGAAAAGCTGGCTGCATGCATTGGTTGGGTTTGCACTTTTAACCTCCTTTTTATTGGGAACTTATTTTTCTCCTAACATCTATGGACGGATTATTTGTAGTCTCTGTAGTGCCTTATTACTATCCCGTGTTTTTATAATTTTTCACGATTATCAACACCATACTATCTTACAAAAATCAGTTCTTGCAGAAGTTTTGTTCACCATCTTCGGAATTTACATGATCACTCCTCCAAGCATTTGGAAACGTTCACACAACCACCATCACAACAATAACGCAAAATTATACAGTGCCAGCATCGGCTCCTACCCGATTATGACCAAACAAAAGTTTATGGAAGCATCGTCTAGCGAGCGCTTTTTCTACCTGGCGGTCAGACATCCATTAAACATGTTTTTCGCATACTTTACAACATTCATTTACGGTATGTGTATTCAATCCTTTTTAAGTTCTTTCAGGAGACATTGGGATTCTTTATTGGTGCTGATCATTCATTTTTCAATTGCAGTATTCTTGTTTGTTAACTTTGGCTGGTTAACCTGGTTCCTTACTTTTTTTCTACCATTTTTTATATCGCATATGCTTGGCGCCTATTTGTTTTATGCACAACATAATTTTCCGGGTGTGGTATTCAGCAATAATACCGACTGGAATTACACCAATGCTGCATTAAAATCGTCCAGTTACATGAAAATGAATTGGTTCTGGAGATGGGTAACTGCAAATATCGGGTACCATCACATCCATCACTTAAACTCACGCATTCCTTTCTATCGCTTACCAGAAGCGATGGCTGCCATACCTGAATTACAAACACCTACCGTTACCACATTAAATCCCTCAGATATGGTAAAATGCCTACGGTTAAAAGTTTGGGATGCTGATCAAAATGAAATGATCGGTTATTCACAAATGGAAACAGTACGTGTATTGTTCTGGAGAAGGGTCGTTCGCTCAGGAATATGAGAAATCAGATATTAGATATTAGATTTAAGATATTAAAAATGCCAACGATTTTAAAAATCGTTGGCATTTTAGTTTAACGCTTTACCTCTCAAATTTATTTTTTTTCCTTCTCCAACTGATCAATGCGTCTCACAATGTTATCGAGGTTTCTGAAATGTATATAGGATTTTCTGTATTTACCAACATCAAATGCCGGTGATCCCATATGTGTGGTTCCTTTTTCTGTAATACTTTTTGAGATTCCGGATTGTGCTGCAATGATGGTTTGATCTGCTATTTCCAAATGCCCGACAATTCCTACTTGTCCGCTGAACATACAATTTTTTCCAACTTTAGTAGATCCGGCAATAACACCGTGTGCAGCAATATAGGTATTCTCTCCTACTTCCACATTGTGTGCAATGTGAATGAGGTTATCAAATTTTACTCCTTTACGCAAAATGGTAGAGCCTAATGTTGCCCTGTCTATCGCGCAATTGGCGCCTATTTCCACATCATCTTCAATGATTACATTTCCGATTTGCGGAATCTTTTGATTATCATTTTGAGGATTAAAACGGAAACCATCACTACCGATAACCGTACCCGAGTGGATGATACAATTCTTTCCGATCATCGTTTCTGAATAAACTTTTACACCGGCAAATAAGGTGGTATTATCACCAATCACACTGTTATCACCAATATATGCCTGGGGGTATATTTTTACGTTGTTACCAATTTTTACATTTTCACCAATAAATGCAAAAGCACCTGCATACACATTTTCTCCAACTTGTGCCGTTTCTGAAATAAAGGCCTGTTTGGATATGCCCGTTTTATTAAGTTTTACCTGATTGTACATCTCCAGCAATTTTGCAAATGCAGTTTCTGCACTATCTACGCGTATTAATGTTGTAGATACAGGAGCTGTTAGCACCAAATCTTTATTAACAATTACTAAGGAAGCTTGAGTGGTGTAGATATATGATGTATACTTTGGATTTGCTAAAAAAGAAATAGAACCAGGAACCCCTTCTTCTATTTTTGATAATTTACTAACCTTCGCTTCTTTTTTGCCTTCTATTTGTCCGTTTAGTAAGCCTGCAATCTGTTCTGCGGTAAATTCCATATCCTAATTTTAGTTTTTGATAAAGATATTTGTTTTATCCTATTCGGCAAACAAAAATCAGAGTCAGGAATGCATGTTTCAGGTAAATGTGAAGGAGCGCTTACAAAAAAGTTTCCTCGAAACGTCGATACAATTCATCAGAACGTCAATTTTTAACTATTTTAAAGAGTTTCAAAAAAATTGTATGCAACTATACCTGAAAATTAGCGCTCTATCAAGAAATCAACATAAAAACAAAATCTATGAATCTAGAATTACAAAGAATGAAAGTTGGGAAAGGACTTATTCTAGGAATTTCCATTTGTGCAACCTTTTTTACTCTAAACGGTTGTAAAAAAGAATATTTACAAATTAAACCAATAAGCTCTTCAGACAAAAGTCATGAAGAACCAGTTGTGCACCCTGTAGTAAAAGCCGACTCACTTCCATGTGGTGGTTTTAGAACACAAACACAAGGTGGTTGGGGTGCAATTCCACATGGTAATAATCCAGGTAAATATATGCAAGATCATTTTGCAGGTGCTTTTCCAAATGGGCTTACAGTTGGTTGTACTTATAAATTAACTCTTACCAGTGCACAAGCTGTTACAAATTACCTTCCTGCAGGAGGATCACCAGCAGTATTAAAAATCGACTATACCAACCCTACAACATTAAAAAACAATTTAGCAAGTCAATTAGTAACCTTAACACTTTCTGTGCAATTTGATTTTTACGATCCGCAGTATAGCAGCTCGAACACTTTATTAGGAAGCCTTACAATTGGTAGCGGTCCATTTCAAGGTATGACGGTCTCTGCTTTTTTAACGGAAGCTAATAAAGTGTTAGGTGGTTGTCCTTCATCTTATACAGCAGCGCAAATTTCTGATGTACTAACTGCTATTAACGAAAACTTTGTAGATGGTTCAAAGAATGGCGGATTTCTTATTTGTTCCGGAGGTATTAATTAGGAAATATTTGCACGAATCCCTATAATCTAAAACAGAGGCTGCTATCTCGAACAGCAGCTTATTTTAATTAATTAATTTTTTAACAACACATCAATGATCGCGATGTAAGCCTTCATTAGGAATGTTTTTGCCTAAGAATACCAATTACCAAACGTTTATAACAGTTCTATTAAAAATTAAAAAAAAACAAAATGAAAAAAAGAGAGATACTTTTGTGCGGATTGATGCTAACTTCATTAATCGGATTTATAGCTTGTAACAAACAAGAATTAAAACCTACAGCTTCTGAAACAGAAACCACTTCGGATGTATCACCAATGGCTGGTGGAAGTGGTGCCCCAAGTGGTGCCCACTATGAATTAAATATTATTGGTGTTCCAAAAGGTAAAACAGCGAGTATGACGAGCCCTGGCCATCGCATATTTGTTAACCTTACGGGAAGTACAAAAATTATGTTAAATGAGGGAAGTGATTTTCTAGTGGTTGATGGAAACGCAACAGATGGCTCTGCTTCCTTTCAACTTCCAAACCCGGACCCTACTAATTCGGGAACCACAAAATACTCCGTATATGCACGTGCTGTTGGAAAACCCGGTGGAACCGCAACGATGTCTACTTGTGCCACTGATCCAAAAACCGGTACCGTTGTGTGTAGCAATATGACATATGTTGCCGTAAAAGGAACGAAGCTTCAAAATGTATCTGCCGAACTTTTATATATTTATGCCGACCTAGATGGAGATGGAGTTACAGAACGTTACCCATTATTTGATAGTCGTTTACAGGATTTTTTCTGGAACTATGATAATAATGGATTAAAAGTATTGCAGTTACGTTTTTATCAGCAATCAACCGTTGTTAAATAATTTTCATTATTGTGTTTTCTAAAAAAGAGTTGACGCTAATAGGCAGTCAACTCTTTTTATATAAAAAATTAACTCACACTTATTCTTCCAGTGCCATCGACACAGCATATCCTCTCCATTTGCTAATCACATCCTGCATATCTTTTGGAAGTTCCGAATCAAAATGAATGTATTTTCCTGTAACAGGATGATTAAACCCAAGCGATTTTGCATGAAGTGCTTGTCGCGGCAATAATGTAAAACAGTTGTCTACAAACTGTTTGTATTTGGTGAAGGTAGTACCTTTTAAAATACGGTCACCTCCATAGGTATTGTCATTAAACAAAGAGTGTCCGATGTGTTTCATGTGCGCCCGAATCTGGTGCGTACGGCCCGTCTCCAGCTTACATTCAATTAACGTAACATAACCAAAACGTTCCAATACCTTATAATGCGTAACCGCATGTTTTCCATGTTCACTATCTGGTGGAAAGACATCCATTAATTTTCGATCACGCAAATGCCTGCCAATGTTTCCAATCACTGTACCTTCATCCTCCTTAAAATCTCCCCATACAAGCGCCTGGTATTTTCTGTCGAGGTTTCTGTCAAAAAAATCCTTTGCTAACTTCATCATGGCAATTTCGCTTTTTGCAACCACCATTATTCCGCTTGTATTTTTATCGAGACGGTGCACCAATCCAGGTCTGAGTAGTGCCTGCTCTTTGGATTTTTCACTAACATTTAATGTTGCACCCGATTTACTGATGGGCAATTGTTGAAAATGGTACACCAGTGCATTCACCAGTGTGCCTTTGTAATTGCCATATCCCGGATGTACCACCATTCCCGGTTGTTTATTGACAATGATTAAATCCTCGTCTTCATACACAATATCAATTGGTATGTTTTGAGGTATTAACTCTATTTCACGCGGAGGATGTGCAAAAACAACAGTGATGACATCAAAAGGCTTTACCTTGTAATTTGATTTTACCGGTTTGTCGTTCACCAGCACATTGCCATTTTCGGCAGCTTGTTGAATTTTTGTACGTGTGGCATTCTCCACACGGTTCATTAGAAACTTATCTATCCGTAAAGGTGTTTGTCCTTTATCTGCTGCTACTCTGTAATGCTCATACAACTCCTGATCATCCTGCTCCTCTAATTCATCGTGGGGTTCTACTGTCATTCTGTTTTTATAAATTTAAGTGTAGCGTTTGAATTACCATCCTGAAGGCGTATAAAATAAATTCCGTTTTCAAGCCTGCTTACATCAATGGGCGCAGGCGTTGTGATTTTTTTATTTTCGATTTCCCTTCCGAATACATCAATGATTGTGTAGGTTAACTGATGGGCACCTGCTTCTTTTGAACGCACTGTCAATGTGCTTGTTGCAGGGTTAGGATAGATCTCTACCAGGTCATGAGTTGTTGAAATTGTGGAAATACTCACAACAGGTATGGTATCTTTTCCAAAGACTGGGCGCAGGATGGCTGTACCTGCGTATGGCATGGTGTTCCATACATCTAAACCCGATTTATAAAATGTATTGAATTGGTTATTGCTATTTAAATCCAGTCCAATGTTTACAGGAATATTACCCGGTTGAAAAATACCGGTATAATAAACACCAGGAGGTAAAACCACAGGTGCATCAAACCTATAACGAAGTATGTTATTTACTCCCTTCTTTGAGTAATCTGGCGTTTGTAATTTACTGGTGGCTATTTCCGAACCAGGTTCACCGTTTGCATCTCCCCATAACATCAGATTAAATGTAAGTTTGGATGCATCAACCAATTTAGGATTAAAGTATATATCAACGTAGCTCAGGGTATCCTGAACATTGAGTTGAAATTTAACTGCTACTGAAGAATTGGCCTTTTTCAATGAGAAAGCGCTTTCAGCAGTACCATCATCGTATGCAAAATAGTTTTCAAACCGTTGCTCATAACGAAGGGTATCGTTTTCTGACTTAATATCTTTTGTTATCACCTGGAACGTTTCAACATAAAAGGAGGTTGCTTTTGTCATTAAAGGAAAAGGTGGAATAAGTTCCGTTGTGTCTTTATAATAACCAATTGCTGAATATGGTTTTACGTTATTTGCATTGACAGGCACATTGAAAAGTACTGTTCCGTTTTCATCTTTGATGGTATAACCAATACTGATATTATCTTCGTTCTTACTGTTATTTCTGATCGGAACAACCACCATTGATTTTGCATTTGACTGAATGTATTGCCTGAAAGGCATTACCTGATAGGTTTTAATTAAGGAAGGATGATTATACACATAGGTAAAATCTCTGAACTCCTTCAGGTATTTTTGATTGTTGATTAAATAAACATAATCGAGGTGCCAATGATCAAAACTTCCGCTTAAGGTTGCATAATTTCTGAATCTGAACTGAAAACCTTTTTTCAGGTAAATTGGATTTGTGATCACAAATTTAACATTTGCCCAATTCACGGTATCTTTAAAAGTAAGTGAGCTACCGGCTTTTGACCATATCCGGTTCCAATCAGTACCAGGTGCCTTGAACTCCAGTACAAGTGAATCTTTGGCAGCCGGAGGATTTCCTAGACCTTGTGGCTGATAACTAAAACTAAAATAAATGGAATCACTGGCTGGTACATTTAAATTAATTGGTTTTGATGTAAGTGTATCAGCACCGGCGCTTGAACTTTCAGCAGCTGTAAAATTATATGGATAACCTCTTTCATTTAACCCATCAAATGTTGCAACACCAATACTTGGAGGCGCATATGCAAACGTTCGATTGATAAACACATATTTATCTAACCATAATTTTGAATCAGGATACGGTCCGGGATAGGAAAAATCTTCTAAAATAAAGGAGTCAAGCGGGATCGTATCGATAACAGCTATTGGTCTTAATGCATCTTTTGCTTTTAATTCATTCCACTTATTATTGATAACAGGATTGGATGTCAGGTTTGTTATTTCGATATCCTGTGCATAAATACGGGCAGATACAAGTATCAGTAAACAAGCTCCTACAAGCTTAGTCAAAGTTTTCATTTAATTTTTTTTTTGATTCCCCCGGTTCGGGTATTTTACTTTTATTGGTGGTAAAGTATAGATCAATTGCAGCTCCTTTACTGATGCGTTCCTTTTCACAGGATGGTGTTTGATCATATACCTTTGAAATCAACGAATCTTTATCATTCTCAAAAATGGTTTCTCCGGCAATTAATGAATTTTCAATCAACTTTAGTTGTGCTTCTTTAAGGGTCAATCCTATCAAGCATGGCACCTCTACCTCTTCATTATCAAGCCCTTGTCCTACTACAAGATCAATAACGGTTCCTTTCGGAACAGGTTGTCCGGGTTGAATTTTATTTCCTTTTGATAATTGTTCCAACACACAATTTGAACATTCATCCGGTGTATGTGTGATTTTACCAACCTTCAATCCATAACTTGCAATCATCGCTGTTGCCTGACGTAAAGAACGGTCAATCAGTTTAGGCATGATTACCCGCGGTGGTAAAAGGGAGGTAACATATAAATAAATGGTTCTGTCTTCTTTAACAGCTGCCTTGGGTTCAGGTTCTTGTCTAACAACAACACCTCTTGGTGATTTTGGATCATACAACGAATCAATAATTTGATAACGCACCTGCTTCCCTTCAATAAACTGATCCAATTTGTCAATTTTCAAACCCGAAAAATCAGGAACACTAACGGTTTCGCCATGATTCGTATAAGATGCCAACCAACGCAGTATAACCCAACAAATAATGGAAAACAAAACAATAAAAATAGCCAGGTTCTTAAAAAATGCTTTGCTTTTAATAAATTGTACAATGTCCTTAAACATAGGCGATTTTATATGTAAAAATTACGCAGCAAACCTTCGCCCTTCGTCATCCATAGTTTTAACGAAGGATGAAAAGCTACGGCTTACACGCTACGAATGTACGAATTTTACCTAAACGCCGAAAACAACCTATAATTGCAAACACTTCTTATTTTACTATTTTATTACTCAGATCTTTGAAATCCATACCATCAAAGTTTCCGGAGCTCATTAACAATAGATTTTTGTTTTTAAAGTCAATTCCTAAAATGGTGTTGAGCACCTCTTTTGAATCGGTAACCACCAAAATATCCTTTCTTCCAAAAGCTTTTTGCACCTGCTCCGTTGTAATTGGTTTTAGTTTTTTATGTGCTATGGTATGGGGGTTAAAGTATACAATTGCCTGATCTGCAAGTGCCATAGAGCCTTCATATTGATTTAAAAAATCCTGATTCAGACTGCTAAACGTATGCAATTCCATAATAGCAATTAGTTTACGATCCGGAAATTGCTTTTTAACGGCCTGTGTTGTTGCTTTTAACTTAGAGGGAGAATGAGCAAAATCTTTATACACAGCAGTTACCTCATTTTTAGATACGAGCTCCAGGCGTTTGGCTGCTCCACCAAATGATTGAATCGCTTCATAAAACTGTGCATCACTAACCCCTACCTGATTACAAGCCAGTTTAGCAGCATTGATATTCATGAGGTTATGGTCTCCAAACACTTTTAATGGAACCTCTGCCTTTTCTGTCATTAAAATGGTGGTTCCATTTACAATCTTATTTGTTGGAATACCATAAGGATATTTTTTAATGTCAGCTCTGGCTTCTTCGCAAACTTTCTTGACTTCTTTATCCAGTTCACAGTAAATAAGACTTCCATCTTTTTCTATCAGGCTTACAAAAATGCTAAACTGGTCCACATAATTTTCGAACGTAGGGAACACATTGATATGATCCCATGCAATCCCACTCACAATGGCAATATTGGGTTTGTACAAATGAAATTTAGGACGACGGTCGATTGGTGAAGACAAATATTCATCACCTTCAATCACCGCTATTCTTGCCTCTTTTGTTAATTTGACCATGGTATCAAACCCTTGTAATTGTGCGCCTACCATGTAATCGAAATCTATCTTTTGATGTTGCAATACGTGCAGGATCATTGCCGTGATGGATGTTTTACCATGACTACCACCAATTACGATGCGTGTTTTTTCTTTTGTTTGCTCATAAATGTATTCGGGATAGGAATATATTTTAAGTCCCAATTGCTGTGCTTTCAACAGCTCCGGATTATCGGCACGCGCATGCATTCCCAATATCACGGCATCCAGCTTTTCGTTTATCTTTTCAGGAAACCATCCTTCTGATGCAGGAAGCAAACCGCAAGCTGCCAAACGGCTTTTGGATGGTTCTAATATTTCGTCATCAGAACCTGTAACTTTAAATCCTTTTTTATGCATGGCAATCGCCATGTTGTGCATGGCACTTCCACCAATAGCTATAAAATGTACATTCATATACTTCAATTTTATTATTCTTTTAACCTCGGATCCAGTGCATCTCTCAAGCCTTCCCCAAGTAAATTATAAATTGTAACGGTCACAAAAATAGCAAGCCCTGGAAAAACAACCAACCACCAGGCTTGAAACTTTTCACGACCTGAGTTTAATAAAGATCCCCAGGTAACCAGATCTGCGGGTACTCCAATACCTAAAAACGACAAAGCAGATTCGGTAAGAATAGCGGATGCCACACCAAATGCAATAGCCACTAATGCCGGTGCAATGGCGTTAGGCAAAGCATGTCTGAAAATAATACGTCGTTGTCTAAAACCAAGAGCTTGGGCCGATTGAATATAATCCAGCGTTGAAATACGCATAAATTCGGCTCGGGTAAGCCTCGCAATGGTGGTCCATGAGGTTAACCCAATAACGACCATTACATTTACAATGGATTTTTCTCTGGCAATCGCGGATATGGAAATGATTAATATGAGCAAAGGCATGGAGATCAAAATTTCAATTATACGCGAAATGATTGAATCTACAGGTATATAGATTTGTTTACTAAAAACGGTAAATCGTTCGAGTAACTTTCCCAGCTTATAAAAAAGATAAAGAACAATTAAAAACAGCAGCATACTTATTGAAATTTGTTTTAAAACTGCGAAGTTAGAATCCGCAAATGCATCTTTCAGGGAATAACTCCTGATTAAAAAACCATAATAAAATGCAGCGAAAAGTCCTACCGAAACACTCAAACAAACACCACGCGAATTATGCATTTTTTTATTTCCAAAATAACCGGCTAATCCACCCAGAAAAATTCCGATAAGGGAAGCTATACTCATGGAGATGATACCAATTAATAGCGACACACGGGTACCATTGATAAGTCCGGATAATACATCCTCACCAGCTTTATTTGTTCCAAGCCAATGGCGAAAACGTGTTGGTATTTCTACGGTTTTACCATCAGCCGACATAAACAGTTGTTTGCCACCAGGCGATGCATAATCGCTGTTATCATAATCTGTTTTTGAGGGCGCATAGGGTACGGGAGCAAACACAATGCTTTCTGCTTTTAGGTGTTTCCAATCGGTGATATCGTATTGCAATGTTTCTGTTTGTCCGTTTTGTTCATCTTTAATTTCACAATTATTAAAAAATGAAAATGCGGGAAACATTACTTTTCCTTTATACTTGCAATACCAGGGCAGATCTGTTGCAAGAAAAGGAGCTATTAAAGCAAGAACCAAAAGACCGATGAGTATTTTATAACAATAATAAGCCATCCTGTTTTTTTTAAACCGGAGCCAGGCATCTTTAAAATTCTTATTGTTATGTTCTTTGTTCATTTTTTATTTATAGGAAATACGCGGATCAGCAATTGCGTACAAAATATCTGAAATTAAAAAACCGATCAATGTAAGAATACTGGAAATAGTTAATATGGCAATAATCATTGGATAATTATTATTGTGGATGGCATTCAACGTTTCTGATCCCATACCTGGAATTGTAAAAATAGTTTCCAGTATAACCGACCCACCAATTACAGCAGGGAATACCGAACCGAATACGGTGATAATCGGGAACAATGCATTGCGAAAAGCATGTTTCCAGATGACTTGTTGATCGCTCAGGCCTTTTGCTTTTGCTGTACGAATATAATCTTGTGTTAATACTTCGAGCATGGATACCCGGATGGTTCGCGATAAAAACGCAAATGAACTGTATGTATAACAAATAGCCGGTAATATAATGTAAGGTGTAGATGCTTTTACTTTACTCCAAAAACCTGCCCCCTCTTCGTATCCTGTCACCGGCTTTACGCCGGATGCAGGAAACCAGTGAAACACATCCGGATTGGCAAAAGTAATAAGCAGCAACGTTGCCAGCCAAAATGCAGGCATGGAGTATAAAATGAACAAGATTAGTGAAGAGAATTTATCCGAACGTGATCCTCTGTTGGCTGCTGTCTTTACGCCAATAGGAATGCTTATGAAATACGCCAATACAACCGATAGTAAGGAAAAGAAAAGTGTCCAACTGATTTTTGAAAAAATCACATTCGTTATGGGTTCTTTTGTTGTATAGGATGTTCCAAAATCACCTCTGAATATCCCCTTTGAAAACGCTCCTCCATCACCAAAGAGCCAGCGATGATATTGATTGTGTGCATAGAAATTTATTTTCGGAACGTAATTTTTCCAGGGTGTAGCAGTGGCAATTATTTGCTGGTAGGCATTTTCCACGTTTTTAAAATGTTGCCTCCCACTTGCAAAAAATGGATATGATTGCAACAATTGGTTTATTTTCCCAATTGATAGTTGCATAATAGCTGGTTCATAAGAAGCTGATAGTTGAACCGTTTCGGATTTGATGGCATTTATATGATCCAGAATCTTATTCCGGTCACGACCGAAAAGCGTTGTGGAATCTATAGCTGCGGTGAGTTGTAACGCATCAAATGCTTTTAGCTGTCGATAGTAGGTTTGAATTTGTTCCCAGTTACCATATCTTGAAACAAGTCTATCCAACGCTTCACGCTCATTTTTATCATATATTTTATAAAGGGTATCTGACTGGGCAAGTGATGATAGTGACAGATAAAAAACAGGGAGATCGAGCCCCAATTTATGTGTCCAGAAAATACTTTGCTCTTGCTGATTTTTAGATTGTGTACTGATGGCATCAGCCGATTCAGCTGCAGAAACCATACGTTCTACAGGATCTCCAGGAGCATTCACACTGATCATAAACCCCAGGAGCGTTATTACAATAAGTGTTGGAATGAAAATTAAAAAACGTTTTACAATGTAGGTTAACATCCTTTATTTTCTATGGATCACGTTATTTTTTAGCTTGCTCGCCTGATGAACCAGTTAACAATTTCAAACTACCTAAATCTACACCTGGTCGCTCAATATACACTTCCTGATTTCCAAATCGTTTATGAATAACGACCCTGCGTTGTGGTGCAAATAAAAAGACATAGGGCTGCTCATCATAAATCATCACTTGAAGTCGTTTTGCCATCTCATTTCTCTTTTCATCATCCAAAGTAAACTTTATTGAGTCTATGAGTGCATCCGATGCAGCGTTCCCGAATCCCGAGAAGTTAGAGCCTTTGTTTAACCAGGAGGAAGAGTGCCAGTTTTGTGTATAATCTTCACTTGTAAAAGTGCCGCTATTTACAGCCAGCATCATATCATAATTGTGGTTTCTGGCGTTTGCATAATTTACAGTAAAATCCAAAGATGTTGGAATTGCCTTAACGCCAGCTTTATACATTTGTTCTGCCATCATCAGGGCTGTTGTTTTCCAATCAATAGTTGCAGTCATGTAATTCAGGTTAAATTCGAATTGTACTTTTACCCCATCAATTACTTTATCCCGGATGTTATCACCATCGGTATCTTTCCAACCGGCTTCGTCCAACAGCTTTTTAGCACCTTCGATATCCAGGTCGATCAATTTTAAATCTTTATTGTACTCTGGTTTAATAGGAGAAACGGGGCCTATCATACGGGTATTTCTACCGTTATTAAGTACTTTATTAATTTGATCAACGGGAGTTAGCATGGCCATGGCTCTTCTCACACGTTTATCTGTAAAGAATTTTTTATTTTTAACCCCATCCGGTTTGCAGTTCATTGACGCATACCAAAAGTTATAGGTACTGGTGAATGCTGAATTGTAATTGGCATTGAACGCAGGATCTTTTTGCAGCTCCAGCAAGGTCTTGGTTGTTAAATAGGTGGAAGCATCAATGGTTTGTGCTTTAAACTCTAATATTTGAGAGTTCTCATCTTTATTCAATTTAAAAATGATGCGTTCCGGATAGGAATAGATGCCAGAGTTTGCAGCTTTCTGGCTCCAGTGATTTTTCTTACGAACCAAGGTAACCGACTGTCCCGGTTCCCATTTTTCTATTTTATAAGGTCCTGCTCCTGTCAGATAATTTACATCATTTCCATATTTCGACGTATTAAACTCAGATGCCCAATCCCTTAAATCTTTGTGTTGATCGGCTTTAAAATTTTTATCTGCAAATTGGGCAACGGTATAGTTTGCCAACACATTATTTTTATCAAAAAAAGTACGTTGCATGAGCGGGTAATCTTCAAAAAGATCCAGGTTATGAATGTATTTTTCTTTCATTACCATGGTAAATTCTCTCGGTTTATTTTTATCCACAATAATATCGAGAATATTATCCAAAAATGGTTTCGCACGAGGGTTATTTGTTAATGGGCATTTATTGGCTTTATACGTAAATACAACATCTTCAACGGTCATCGGTTTACCGTCATCAAAAGTAATGTCATCTCTTAAAGTATATGTATATCGTATTCCATCCGGGGAAATGGTTGGAAGCTTTTCAACAGCGGCAGGTTTAACAGTCAGATTTCGATAATCTACATTGACCAAACAAAGTTGCGTATAATTTATAAACTCTACATCTAAGCCAAAACTATTCGTAGGGTGTAACTCATCTGGTAAGGAAATAATAAGGTATATTAAGGTATTGCTTTTCGACCACGAGGGTGAAATAGTTGTAGCATCCTTAAAAGCAATAAACTTGGCCATACTGGTGGTATCGGATACTTTTTCATCTGTTGATGTTGTTGTACTGTTTCCACCACAAGCACAAAAAAATAAAGCAAGAACAATAAAGGGACAGGAAAGCGTGAGGATAATTTTTTTCTGCATGAACCTTATTATAAATAATGAATCAAGCAAATATACTATTCAGATGGATAATTGCCTATAGCATTTATAATTTGTTTGCAAAAGATTAGAGAAAACGGAATCGGCTTTGTAAATTCTGAAAATTGATTAAATAGAAGGTCTGGAATTAAAACCCTATAAAATATAGGTATTTTATCAATTTTTCTATTTAATTCTCAGGCACAAATTGAGAAATAGATAAAATATACTTCGTCTGGATGCTATGATTGAGGTATCCCTTTCCGCGTCGCGACGAAGGAGCATACCTTGGGCCATTTTAATTCCCCTGCAACATGCCATTATTTTATAATGAATACTAACCATTATGTTGTAATATAACAAGGTCTTCTTACATTTGTTTAAACCCAAAAAGACACCCTCATGAAAAAATTAAGTTTTATCCTGGTAGGCATGTTGCTTATAACGACTGCTGCTTTTGCGCAAAGTCAACCGAATAAATCGGTTGGAGAAAGCACTCAAACGCCTGAGCCATCTATAAAAACGGCAAAAGGGAACACCAATGCTTCAGTTCCCGACAAGTCTGCCCCAAAAGAAGAGAAAACAACTTCTGCTGTAAAAGATCAAACGGCAACAGAATCAAAGACACCAGGGGAAAAAGAGGAAAAGGATACAAAAACCGCAGGGAATAAACCGAAGAATCATCCACATCCCAACGGTAAGAACAATCATGGTATGGAAATGAAAGAAAAAAATAAAGAAAAGCAGCTCGAAAAGAAAGCAGAAAAGCAACAAAAAAAGGCCGAAAAGAAGGAACAGAAAATTAAGTAAGTACAAACCACGTTATGCCCGACATTAATAAAATAAGATGAAAATTGAAGCAACTACAAAAGGAGATGAAATCATATTCATTGCAACAGATAATGAAGTTGAAAGTGGACGAATGTATTGTTCCTGGGCTGCAAGTGGTGCGTTAATTATAAATCATACGGAGGTACATAAGGAATTTAAAGGAACCGGAGTTGGCAAGGACTTAGTATCTTATGCTGTCTCATATGCCCGGAAAAGGAATATAAAAATTGTTCCGCTTTGCCGCTTTGCTAAAGCCATTATCAGCCGAAACCCTGAAATGCAGGATGTTCTCTGATTAACATTATTATAAAGTTAAACTTCAATGCCTCTTTTTTGAGGCATTTTTTATTTAACGTGTTTCTTACCGTAGGTCAATGCACAGGTTTTATAACTGCCGTAATTTTGTAGTGTAAATAAAAACAATCACAATGAAAAATTTAACGGCAGTTCAAACAAAATGGGGCGTAGATCCCGAACATAGCGAGCTGCTATTTGAAGTAAAACAGTTGATGACAGGTAAGTTCAATTTATAAAAAGACAGAACATGGACAGGAAAAATTTTTTAAAGAAAGGATTTTTAGGAACTGCAATGTTTGTAGCATCTGGTTCAATTGCCAGTGTTCTTAAAAATGATATTGATGAATTAAAAGAACTTGACGTTTTAGGTTTTAATCATATACCAAACACCAAATCTAATATTATGGCAAATACAGTTTTACACAGGGCCTCAACGAGAGGAAGAGCAGATCATGGTTGGCTCGACAGCCATCATACTTTTAGTTTCGCGAATTACTATAATCCGGAGCGTATGCATTTTGGAGTATTAAGAGTATTAAACGATGATATTGTTGCTGAAGGAATGGGATTTGGCACCCACCCGCACGACAATATGGAAATCATCAGTATTCCGTTGGAAGGAGATTTAGAGCATAAGGATTCGATGGGTAATACCGCTGTTATAAAACAAGGTGATATCCAGGTACTCAGTGCGGGAACAGGGATAACACATAGCGAGTATAATAAGAACTCAGATGCCAAGGTAAAGTTTTTACAAATATGGGTTTTCCCTAATAAGAAAAATGTAACCCCTCGATATGATCAAATCACTTTAAGCGCAAAAGATCGGAATAATAAATTCCAACAAATCCTTTCGCCTAATGCAAATGATGAAGGTGTTTGGATACATCAAAATGCCTGGTTTCACTTAGGAAAATTTGACAAGGACGTCACCTCTGATTATCAGTTGAAATCTAAAGGAAATGGTGTGTATGCATTCATCATTAATGGAGAAGCAACTATCGAAGGACAAAAACTAACAAAGCGGGATGGATTTGGAATCTGGGACATCGCTAAACTTTCTATTATTTCACATACACCTAACACAGAAATTTTACTTATGGAAGTTCCTATGACAGTTTAAGGGGGCGAAGCAACTATGAGAATCCAATAAATTTATCTGGTAAACTTATTTTTAAAAAACTTTCCATCATCAAATATTATCGTTTGCAGACTATGAGATTACTTAAAAAACTCACAATTCCACTTTTAAATTAATGCTGCGCATAATGCATATTTTTTGTCCTTGCTAAATCAAAAATATAAATAATGCGCAATGCGCATTATTTATATTTCACTTTTTAATCATTGACTATCAACACCTTGAATTGTTTTTAATTGCGAATTTTATTTTGTACTATTGCGTATAATATAGAGTTAGCGGTCATTGTAGAAAAACGCACCGCTGAAAATGACTGAATATAAAAGACAAGTAAATTCTAAACCTAAAAATGTAAAAAATGAACGACATATTTAATACATACAAACCTGACAACTTTCATACAGTTACTCCATATCTTTTTGTTGA
>DAORKB010000007.1:0-32296 GCA_035439365.1 Bacteroidia bacterium | reverse complement strand
TACCACTGGACGTTTTTGCACTGCTAGGGATATTTTCAATAGCATCCATATCCAACTCCACCCCATAAAAATTAGAACTGGTAAAGGAAAGTGCTTTTAATAGCGTATCATTAAAACTTTCTTTTTCACGAATGAATATATCTTCAAATAAGCTGTATCGAATTTTTTTGGATTGCTTATTCAATTCCTTTAAAATGTTTTCAGAATTATAATTTTCATGCAAACCAACAATGGCATATTTATCCAGAAATTTTTCATGGAACGCATAGCTAAATCCATTGCCACTGTGTCGTCCTTCCAAAGCCCTGAAATCACTATGTGCATCACAATTGATACAATTGATTGCCGCTTGTTTTATCCGGCCCGCTGCTTTTAATCCAAGTGCAGTACCTTTTATATTACCATAAGCATTGTTATGCCCTCCACCTATGATAATAGGTATTTTGCCTGCAGTAACAATAAGTTGTATAATGGTGGTAACACGCTCATCTATTTCTTCACACAGTTTGCGAAGTTTTTGAACATCCGCTACTTTAGCTGTGTCCAGCTTCTGTGAACGTTTCAGAAGATCGTCAAAAGCAATATGACCCAGGACAAGCAATTCTTCTCCTCTAAAAAAAATAGTACTTTGAACATTCAATAAATTGGTTAGCGTGGGCTCCCAGGCTGTGTGTGCACCACCACGGCCATAATTGGCACGTATACCAATATCTTCCGGTAATCCAATCAATACAAATGTTGCTTTACTGGATTTTAAATCTGCGCTTATATTTTTTGATGAAACGGTTTTTACACATTCTCCCAGCTTTGTTTCACCTGTTCTGATACGCGTATAGTGGGCAATATTTTTCTTGTTGTATACGACTAAATGTTTCATTTTTATTATTTAACCAATTACAACTTTCCCGTTAATGATTACTGTTTCAATTAAATTTGAACCAAAAGAATAGGGGATAAATGCATATCCGGGAATTTCTTTTGTAATAAAAATATTCGCTTTTTTACCAGCAGCAATGCTTCCATGCGTTTCACTGATTCCCATTGCATATGCGGAGTTGATTGTTGCTGCATGAATGGCTTCTTCTGGGGTCATTTTATATTGAACACAACAAAAGGCAATCATCAAATTCATATTTCCACTCGGACTTGTTCCCGGGTTGTAGTCACTTGCAACAGCTACAGGTAAACCAGCATCCAGCATTTTACGTGCAGGAGGATATGGTAAGCTTAGGAAGAACGCAGCACCTGGTAAAAGGGTTGGCATTGTCCCTGAATTTTTTAAAGCTTCTATTTCCTTGTCACTTACATACTCCAAATGATCCACACTGATTGCACCTGCTTTTACTCCGGCTAAAACACCACCATAATTACTCAATTGTTCTGCATGTACTTTGGGAGTCATTCCATATTTTTTTGCAGCGGTCAGTATTTCAACAGTCTCTTCTGGTGTAAAATAATTTTGTTCACAGAAAACATCGCAATAATCAGCCAGTTCTTCTTTTTGTATAACCGGCATTAGTTCATCTATGAGTAAACGAATGTATCCGGATTTATTGTTTTTATAAATGGCAGGGACAGCATGGGCGCCCAAAAAAGTTGATTTTACAGGGATAGGAGAGAGGGTCTTTAATTTTTTTATAACCCGTAACATCTTTAATTCGCCTGCAGCACTTAGGCCATAACCACTTTTGATTTCGATGGCGCCTGTTCCCTGTTTTACAACTTCTTGTATGCGTAACAAGGCACCTTGTATAAGTTCTTCCTCCGTTGCATCTTCCAGTCTTTTTGCTGAATTTAAAATGCCTCCACCCCGTTCAAAAATTTGTTCATAGGTTAGTCCATTGATGCGATCTACAAATTCGTTTTCACGACTTCCTGCATACACAATATGTGTATGACTGTCGCAATAACAAGGCATTACCACTTTGTCGGATGCATCGATAACAGTAAGGTTTTTCCAATCGGTTATCCCTTCCCATTCATCCATGCTTCCAAAACCAACAATGATATCATCTTCTAAAGCAAGCCAGGCATTCTCAATGCAAGGCAAGTATTTCATGGCTGCCCCGGATACTTTAAGGGCAGGTGTTTCTTCTGTTTGAACTAATTGCTTGATGTTTTTTATTAGAATTTTCATCGACTCCATATTAACGCCCCGAAGATATTAATTTGCAAGGGAATCTCATACAAAATAAAATTAAAACACAAAGTCACATAGATTATGAAACTAGTAGGTACTTGGTGTTCGAGTTTCAAGACTAATGTGCCGAATGCTTTCATTCTTAAGGCATATTGGCGTTACTTATAATATGGAAAAATCCTATGTGCTTATGTGTTTAAAAATTATACGCATAAAACATAATAGATCTTAAAACAAAAGAATTGAACCAAGTCTGAAATTAGCAACCGGATAATTGTTAAATTTGCCTGTTAGCAAAAAAAATATGGCAGGTAATACATTCGGAAAATTATTTTCACTAACCACATTTGGTGAATCACATGGAGTAGCATTGGGTGGAATTATTGATGGCTGCCCTTCTGGTTTACTGATCGATATGGACTTTATTCAGCAGGAGCTGGATAGAAGAAGACCGGGCCAGTCGCACATCGTTACACAACGAAAAGAAGGAGATAAAGTAGAATTTCTATCCGGTATTTTCGAAGGTAAAACAACGGGTACATCCATTGGTTTTATCATTCGCAATGAAAATCAAAAGTCTGGCGATTATGAACATAATAAAGATGTCTATCGCCCATCACATGCAGATTATACCTATGATGCAAAATATGGAATACGGGATCACCGTGGAGGTGGCCGCTCTTCTGCACGTGAAACAGTTTGCAGAGTTGTTGCTGGTGCCATTGCTAAACTTATTTTAAAGAAATACGGAATAACGATTACCGCTTATACTTCACAGGTTGGAGAAATAAAATTAAATACCGACTATCAACATCTGGATTTAACTAAAACAGAAGCAAATGTTGTTCGTTGCCCTGATCCTGTTGTTGCCGAAGAAATGATCCAAAAAATTGAACAGGTTAGAAAAGCTGGTGATACCATTGGTGGTGTTGTTTCCTGTGTTATTACTGGAACCCCACTTGGATTAGGTGAACCTGTTTTTGATAAGCTTCATGCCGATCTGGGTAAGGCAATGTTGAACATTAATGCGGTAAAAGGTTTTGAGTATGGAAGTGGATTTGACGGAACAAAACTACTCGGTTCTCAACACAACGATACGTTTATTGCACCGGATAATAAAATTGGTGTAAAAACAAATCATTCAGGAGGAATTCAGGGAGGAATCAGTAATGGAGAAGATATTTATTTCCGTGTTGCTTTTAAACCTGTTGCTACGTTGATTCAAAAACAAATGACGGTTAATTCAAAAGGTGAAGAAGTGGAGATGATGGGTAAAGGCAGACATGACCCTTGTGTTTTGCCAAGAGCTGTACCGATTGTAGAAGCAATGGCGGCATTAGTGCTGGTAGATCATTTACTTCGTGCCAACACTGTAAAATTGGATTTTATAAAAAACGTGTTTTAAGAAAACCGAATAGATTGTAATACATCCTGCACATGTTGTTGTATCTAAAGCAGTATAAGTGGCCACTCTTGTTTTGCTTGATCTTGCTGTTTATCCCTTATTTTTTTCTTAGTGCGTACACCAATCCCTTTGCGGATGATTTTATTTATGGACAAAGGGGCGAGGAGAATCAGGTGATTGCTCAGGCCATTCGGGAATATTTTAACTGGAGTGGCAGATACACTTCTAATATCCTTCAGTTTCTTAATCCACTTGCGTTTCATTCGTTTGTCGGGTATAAGGTTTTTCCTATTGTTTTAATTATTCTGATACTGCTTTCCCACTTTTTTTTTATTCACATTTTAGTTGGCGGTCAATTGAGCAGGATCGAAAAAGTAATCCTGACATTATTATTCGTACTGCTGTTTTTACATGAAATGCCAATTCTCTCTGAAGGGATCTATTGGTATACCGGATCTGTTGTGTATCAGTTAGGAACCGTTTGCGCTATTTTATACATCAGCTTATTAGGTTTATATACGCAAAAGAAAATCCTGATAAATAATTCATTCGTTCATCTTGTCTTATTAACGCTGCTTTTGATTGTTAGCATCGGATTCAATGAAATCATTATGCTGGGTTTGGTACTGTTTTCAACAATTTCATTAGTTGTTGTCCGAAAAAATAAATTACAGAACCAGTACCTGTTCCTTTATTTATTTATCCTTTCAGTGATCTGTGCAAGTGTATCTTTTTTTGCACCGGGTAATGCTGTTCGGGCCACATTGGCGTCTAATAACCATCACTTGGGTTATTCCCTGTTTATGGGACTTGCTCAAACGGCTCGTTTTTTCTTAAAATGGATATGCTCTGTTCCGTTACTTGTATTGTCTTACCTCTACTTTTACTTAAATAAAAAACTTTCTGCTGAAGTTTCCTTATTTGCCAAGTCATTCTATTTAAAGCCCTTGCAGTCCATTGGTGTTTTATTGCTAGTTATTTTCATCGCTGTTTTTCCGCCTTATTGGGCAACAGGTATGTTGGGGCAGCATCGAACCGTAAATGTGGCGTGTTACTTATTTCTGATAATGTGGTTCATTAATTTAACAGTGTTTTTTAATGCATTTAAAAATCAATTTCATATAAAACCAGCAATGAAGCGGTTTTACGTATTGTTAATGGGTATTGTCATACTTGCTTTTGTTTTTACAAAAAATGGATATGATGTGATGAACGATATTTTTTATGGAAAAGCGAGCGATTATAATAAACAAATGACTGCACGTTATAAACAGTTTCAAACAAATTCGGATACCATTTATTTTAAAGGAATTAAAAATCCTCCTAAGAGCTTATTCCTTTATGATGTAGCGAAAGAGCCGAACTATTGGATGAATAAGGCGTACACTATTTATTTCAATTGTGAAGATAGAAGCGTCATTCGAAAAGATGAGTAGTTTTTACCGGTAATATAAAGATACAGACCGGAGAATAAGAATGAGATTCAATAGTTGATAATGTAGTTTGCTTAAAATAATATTGGTAATAATTGTTCACACTTTGTTGAAGTATTAAAATTTAATTACTAATTATTTAAACCCAAGCAACATGAAAAAAATTGAAAAAAAGCTTTCATTGAAGAAAGAATTAATCGCAAATTTAAACAAAAGTCAACTAGGTGACATAAAGGGTGGAGACGGAGACTCAAAAACTTTATCAACGTTGACTCCAACACTTTGTACTACTTCTATATATTGTTTGTCAAGACCTAGCAACGGAAATACCGCCGATTGTTAGTGATTTCATTTAAATAAATAATAAGCAGCAGCGATTCGCAGCAGTTTAAACTGAAATTATTGATAATATTAAAGCCGCACCTGCAAAGGGCGGCTTATTTTTTTGTTAATTCTGCCATAGCTACTTTTATATTATTTTTGTACTTTGTACAAGCAATGCACATAAATTGTATATTCAATACCGCATTTAACAATTCATAAATAAAAAAATATGACAGACGCATCAAAAAAGAAAAGTTTAGTAGGCAGATTATTTAAATGGTTTGGAATAATCCTGCTTATACTCATTGTTTTGATTATCTCAGCACCTTTCTTGTTTAAAAAACAAATTGTACAATTTGTAAAAGATACGGCCAATAAAGAATTGAATGCAAAAGTAGACTTTGGCGATTTTGACTTGTCATTGTTTCGTTCCTTCCCCGATTTTTCATTGTCTATTGATAATGTAAGCGTTGCTAACACAGGAGAATTTCAGGGAGATACCTTGCTATCCTCTAAAAATATCAGTATTGGTCTTAACCTGATGAGTGTTATCAAAGGCGATAAATATGAGATCAATGAAATTTCATTTGATCAGCCGCGTATTCATGCACTTGTTTTGAAAAATGGAAAAGCTAATTGGGATATTACAAAACCATCCGCTGATACGTCCAAAGAAACTCCTTCCGATAGTAAACCATTTAAAATGGGTTTGAAAAAATTTGAAATAAAAGAAGGTTATATTTTGTATGATGATGCATCCTTGGGCTTTAAAACGGAGTTGATTGGGATGAATCATAATTTAAAAGGAGATTTTTCAACAGATGTTTTTGATATTGAAACATTGCTGGAAGTTGCCAAAATGAACATGGTGTATGGTGGTGTAACATACATGAACAAAGTGAAAACACGTGTGAAAGCAACCATCAGTGCAAACATGCCTCAGTTTAAATTTATTATGAAAGAAAACGAATTTTCATTGAATGAATTAACATTAGGACTGGATGGATTCTTTGCTATGCCAAAAGATGACATGGATATGGATTTGAAATTTAAAGCAAATCAAACCGAATTTAAAAATATTCTTTCGCTCATTCCAGGGGTTTATACAGCCGATTTCAAAGATGTCAAAACAAGTGGGAAATTGTCGTTGGATGGCTATGCAAAAGGGATTTATAACGATAAAAAAATGCCGGCTTTTGGCTGCAAGCTTTTGATACAGGATGCAATGTTTAAATACCCGGCATTACCAAAATCAGCAAACAACATCTTTGTGGATCTGAAGGTAGACAACAAAACCGGTCAGCCAGATGCCACCATTATTGATTTAAATAAATTTCATGTGGAGCTAGGTGGTAATCCGATTAATGCACGCATGCATGTGTCAACACCTGTTTCTGATGCAAATATTGATGGAGAGGTAAAGGCAAAAATTGATCTTACATCCATCAAAGACATTATCCCACTTGAAAAAGGAGATGCTTTGTCCGGACTTGTTAGCGCCGACATAAAAATGAAAGGCCGTATGTCATCGATCGATAAAAAAGAATATGAAAAATTTGATGCAAGAGGGCAACTGAGCATTTTGGATATGAATTATAAATCAGCATCCTTGAATTATCCAACTACGATCAATAAATTATACCTGAATTTTACGCCTCAATTCGTTGAATTATCACAGCTGGTAGCAAAAGTCGGGAAAAGCGATTTTGATATGAAAGGGAAGATCGAAAACTTTTTACAATATGCTTTAAAAGACGAATTGCTGAAAGGGGCATTTGCACTGAACTCTAACGTGATTGATTTAAATGAATTTATGACGGAAGATGAAGCTGCTGCAACTAAAAAACCGGAAGAAGAAACACCGATGACAGTGATCGAAGTACCTTCCAATTTAGATGTAAAATTAACGGCTAACATTGGAAAATTAATTTATGATAATCTAGTCATGACCGCTATCTCCGGAGGAGTTGGAGTGAAAGACAGTAAAGTGCTTCTTGACAATTTTAAAGTCAACACAATGGATGGAACAATGGCTATTACGGGCGAATACTCCACTCAAAATGTGAAGAAACCTGCTGTTGATTTTGATCTGGATATTAGCAATTTTGACATTACAAAAACGTTTGAAACATTTAACAGTGTAAAAAAATTAGCACCAATCGGAAAATATGCAAAAGGCAAATTCGGAACACAACTGAAATTTGCTGCAAACTTGGATGAGCATATGGAACCTGTTTTAACAACACTTACTGGTGGTGGAAAATTGCAAACAAAAAATGTGGTAGTAGAAGGTTTTGAACCGATTAATAAACTGGCAGATGCATTGAAACAGGAGAAATACAAACGCCTTGCATTTGAAAATGTAAATGCAAGTTACAAGTTTGTAAACGGCAGAGTAGAAGTAGATGAAATGCCTGTGAAAGTTGGAAGTATTGCAGCGCTTGTAAAAGGTTCAACAGGGTTTGACCAAACCATTGACTATACATGGAAAATGGAAATACCCCGTGCAGAGCTTGGCTCTCAGTTGAATGATGCTGCAAATAGTCTATTGAGTCAGGCCAATAAAAAAGCTGGTACTGATTTAAAGCTGGGCGAAAAAATTAAGCTGAATGCATTATTTGGCGGTACCATTACCAAACCAACAATTAAAACCGATTTATTAGGTAGCGATAAAACACCGAAGGAACAGGTAAAAGAAGTCATTACCAAAGGTGTTGATATGGCGAAAGAAAAAGCAAGAGCAGAAGCTGAAAAAATTATGAAAGATGCACAGGAACAAGCTGATCGCATCAAAGCAGAAGCAAAGGCACTCGCTGATAAAACCAAAGAAGAAGGGTACAAAGCTGTCGATCAAACCATTGAAAGTGCAAAGAACCCGATCGCGAAAGTAGCAGCAAAAGCAGCCGCACCTGCCGCTAAAAAAGAAGTAGACAAAAAAGTACAGAAAATACTGGACGAAGCAAATAAAAAAGCTGACGATATATTGATTAAAGCAAAAGCAGAGTCGGATAAAAAATTACAGTAAGCACAGGCAATAGATTATGAAAATTAAAGCATTCGTATTTTTAGCACTTTCATTTACCAGCATTATTGCAATGGCACAGGATGAAAAACCGTGTCAGGAAATAGAAAATAAAAAAGCTGTAAAAGCTTATACACAGGGAATAGATAAAAAGAATAAGAAGGATGAACGGATGAGGTTCTTAAAAGAAGCAATGGATCTGGAACCAGATTATGTAGATGCGAATTTTGCCTATGCCGAAGAACGTATTAAAACAATGATCTTTGATGATGCTCCTTTTAAACCGGTTGAACCTTATTTCAAAAAGGTCATTGAATTGTGCCCTAACTACCATTCGGATCCATACTACTATCTTGGATTTATAGCTTATGAAGAATCCAACTGGGATGATGCGGTGAAATATTTGAAATTGTTTCAGAATTTCAAAAGTGATGATGACAAAAAATTTAGCAAAGATTACGATGCGTATTTATCTCAAACCAAACAAATGATTAAATATGCAAAGTTGTATGGTGAACTTTTAAATCATCCTGTTCCCTTCGACCCTTCTCCTGTAGCAGGCGTTTCAACCGAAGGGGATGAATATCTTCCGATTATTTCTGCGGATGATGAACAAATGCTGTTTACACGACGTGTTCCGTATGTAAATAAAGACAGAGCATTTCAAGCAGAAGACAATGAAATAGAAATGTTTAGTTATAGTAAACGCAATCCCACTACCGGTTTATTTGATAAAGGAAAACGAATGCCATATCCCTTTAACAAAAATGGAAGTGAAGGAGGTGCCACCTTGTCTATTGATAACAGGCATTTGTTTTTTACGGTTTGTAAAACAGGGCCTAATGGTGGAATGAATTGCGATATTTATTATTCTGATAACGTAAACGGCGAATGGACCGAGGCTAAAAAAGTAGAAGGAATCAATGATCCTGAACGTTGGGATTCTCAACCAACCATTGCATCCGATGGTAGAACGCTTTATTTTGCGAGTGACCGTCTTGGAGGACGCGGAGGCGTTGATTTATATGTTACGGTAAAAGATTTGAAAACCGGTGTTTGGAGCAAACCCGAAAACTTGGGGCCAACCATCAATACAAACCTTGATGAGAAAAGCCCATTTATACACTCTGACTTTGAAACACTTTATTTTTCATCAGACGGGCAACCAGGAGTTGGAGGTTTTGATATTTTCTTTTCGAAAAAGGGGACAGATGGAAAATGGGGTGAACCTAAAAACATTGGTGTTCCTATCAACACCAAAGGTGATGATCTGGGATTTTTTGTAAGTACCGACGGACATTTAGGATACTTTACTTCCAACGATCCCAATCGTGTAAAAGGAAAAGCATTGGGTAAAAATGATATTTACTCATTTGAATTATACAAAGAAGCACGCCCTGATGAAGTTGCCTTTTTTAAAGGACAAGTGGAAGATGTAACAAAAGGACAAAATAAAGGTGGTTTTAAAGTAGAAGTAACAGATGCAGTTACAAAAAAAATAACGGAAGGTATGGTTGATTCAGCAACAGGAAACTATGCAGTTGTTGTAAATGCCAAAGCAAAGAACGATATGATTTTAACCATTAAGAAAAAAGATTATGCGTTTTCTTCAAAGTTAATTTCAAAAGATTCTATCAAAGGGTCAAAACCGGTAAAATTTAATATTGCTGTAGATACTATAAAAGTTGGAAAAGCATATACTTTAAACAATATTTACTATAAAAGTAATTCTGCTGTTTTAGATCCTCGTTCAACAATTGTATTAGAAGAATTTGCAAGCTTCTTAAAAACAAATCCAAAGATCAAAATTGAAGTGTATGGGCACACGGATAACGTAGGTAATGCAGCGGCAAATATGGCTTTATCAACAGATCGTGCGTTTACAGTAAGAGATAAATTACTTGAAATGGGTATTGAAGAAAAAAGATTAATTGCTTTCAAAGGCTTTGGATCAACGAAACCTGTGGCTGATAATACCACAGAAGCAGGAAGAGCGAAGAACAGAAGGACCGAGTTTGTGATTGTTGGGAAGTAATCGGAAAATCAATATAAACAAACGGGCCATTTCAATCCTGAAATGGCCCGTTTTTATTTACTAAATACTACTATTCAATCACAACCTTCACAATTTGTATCTTATTATCCTGCTGATACACTCTCGCATAATAAATACCTGTTGGCACATTCAAATGGCTCATTGCATATGTTTTTGAATTGATTTGCGCTTCAGCAAATAACACTCGTCCAATAAGATCAATAAATTCAATTTTGTTTATTATTTGAGAGCTTTCAATGATAGCAATCCCATTTTTTGCAACCGGATTCGGATATAATTTAACCGTATTCAAATCCGCAGGTTGTTTAATGGTAGAAGTAATTATCGTATCAATTACTGTAAAGTTTACTCTGTTTGAAATTTCCTTAAACACCCCATTCGTATACATCGAAATAAAATAATCACCAGGTGTTTTTGGAATTAAATTGCCAGAAAGAACGACTGTTCCGCTGGCAACAGCATTCGTGTTTTTTATGGAAACAGGTGTGCTGGTACCTGGTGTGCTTCCAGAAGCATATGTGATTAACTCATCTTTAGCCAAACCTGGTGCATCATTCCACGTTGCTTGAATGGATTCTCCTAATTTATAAATAGCTTTATCTACAACAAGACTGGTAATTGTATCTGTTGTTTTTTCATCAACTGTAAAATAAGTACGCTCGCAGGCTTCCTGATAGCTGTCTTGGAGGAAATAGCTCGCAAAATAATATCCTTTATCTAGACCAATAACTTTAATTTGGCCGCTTGTTCCGGTAACATACTTCCAGTTGTTGATGTTAACACCATTTAAAGATGAACCAACTTTATAAACACCAACCCAGTCATAATCTAAGTTAGGACCATGTGTATAGTTTACCAAAACAGTATCACCTACAATATAATTTGCTTTATTAGTTGTTACAACTGGAATACTACCTACAAAAATAGGTACACGTTGCGTGAGCTCCGTATATGTTCCATTAGTAAAATAAGCAACATAGTACTGACCGGCTGTTGCAATGTTTTTAAAATAAACAAAACCATTGCTACCGGTTGCAGGTATAGTTTTCACAGCTATTCCCGGTGCAGGAGTTGTACCTTCTTTAAAAAGACCTATCCAATCGTTTGCTTCACCTGGTCCATTTGTATAGCTTACTTTTACTGAATCACTCAATTCATAGTATTTTTTATCTGTAGTCAATGTGGTTGGACCAGCAACACTTTTAACAACTTTAAAAGAATCTGTAGCCGACCATGGTGACCAATCCAGGTTTCTATCGCGATAACGAACACGTAGGTAATGCTTGCCATTTGGAACGGACCATTTTGCCAACTCCAGGTTGGTAATCGTTACACCCAGGTTTAAATCTTTTGTTGAATCTGCTTTTACAGCATAACCGAATAAGTTTTCGTAATCCCTGTAAATATCTTTTTCAAGCGTTGCAAATGTTTTTGATGAAGAAATTTGAAATTCCGTTGAATTAAGTAATTCACTCACTGGTGAACTAAATGCAGAACCTACTATGGTATAAGGTAATTGTAAAGAGTCACCAAATGTATTGGTAAGAGATGGTTTAACCGGAACAGCTTTGTTTTTATAACGATGAAATTGATCGATTAAAAAATTATTTTTAAAACCGTTAGCGCTTCCTATTGAATAAGCTTCAACATCAACTTTGCCATTGGGTACATCAATATCAATAATGTTGTATGACCAGTTTGGTATTGTTTTTTGCACATCATCCATATCTTGCTCGGTAGATGTTTCCCAGAATTGATTATAGGAAGCACCTCCTGAAACTACATTGTACACAGGCACATCTTTTAATTGCCCTCTGGCATATAAATGATGATGACCACCAATGTGCATTAAATATTTAGAAGAAGAACTTAAATAAGGTACAACCGAATTTCTGATCCATGGAGAGATGTCACCGACAAATTGCTCTGCCTGATACGGACGGTGCCCAAGAGAAATGATCCAATGAACCGTTGGGTCTGTTGTTGCAGCAGCAAAAATTTGTTGTAACCAGGTAAATTGTACATTACCTGTATGTTCTGTGCTTAAGTTAATAATCAAAACGTTCCCCACCTGATAAGCATAATAATTTTCAGTATTGGAAGAAATACCTTTATATTTTAAACTGTCATAATAAAAAAGCTTATTGTAAATACTTAATCCAAGCGTACCGTCTACTTCATTTTCACCAACAGTTGTTTGGATGGGAAGAACATTCGATAAATACTTAGATTTTCCAAAATGTACTTTTTCATAGCTTCTTAATCCCCCGTCGTTCACCTGATCACCCAACATAAGGATACCTGAAATATTTTCATTGATGGCACCGGCATATTTTTGTTCGCATTTGCGTTTCGCTTTCACCATCAGTGAATCAAACTTAACGGAAGAAGAATCTTCATTATCGCCCATTACTAAAAAACGAATGTGGCCATCAATTGTTGCTGCATTACCTGGTAATGGTGATGTTTTAAAAGAACCTACAGAAGAACTTAAACTGCCTGATATAACCTGATAATAATAAAGTGTATTGGGTGCAAGGTTTTTTAAGCCTACGCTGTGGTAATAAAAGTTATTTGGGTAGCCAACATCGGATAATATTTGGTTTACACCTTGAACAGTTGTATTCAAAGCATTAGGAGCTGTTCCGTACTTTACAAGTGTTTGAACAACTGAATCCGTTTTCCAGGTAACATAAATAGAAGTTGGAGTAGCGGATTGTAAATACGGCACAATGGTTTGTGCTTTTGATAATAAACTAATTGTTAAAAATAAAATAAGAGAGATGTGGGATGTAATTTTTTTTTTCATGGGCTTTTAATTATTCAATTTTTTGTAAAAATACATATTTTATTAAGTAATCTATGAACTTAAATAAGATAGCTGCTTCTAGGGGAAAATTCACCACAGTGCCCAAATTAATGAGCTTTCATGGTATCGACAATAGGGAGTATAGGTTTAGTGATTAATGAATGTTCCGTTCATCCAATGCCTGCCTGTATTTTTTTGCATAGATTTTATGCTGTTCAAATGTTTTAGAAAAGCAATGTTTGCCGGTTAAATCATCTTTTGCACACATATAAATGTATTCACTTGGTGTGTAATTTAATACAGCATCTATAGAGGATTCCTGTGCAAATCCAATTGGGCCTGGTGGTAGCCCTTCGTGTTGGTAAGTATTGTAGGGAGAGTTTGTGTATTTTATTTGCTCCAACGAAACACGCTGTATATTAAAGTTTCCAATTGCAAATATCACTGTTGGGTCGGACTGTAATGGCATTCCCTGTTTCAATCTGTTTAAATAAAGTCCGGCAATTACTTTCTTCTCTTCTTTATCACAGCATTGTTCCCCCTGAACGATGGAGGCAAGGATGTATACTTGTGTTTGACTAAGCCCCAACGCTTTTGCTTGCTTCTTGCGTGCATCCGTCCAGAATAATTTATAAGCGGTTGCCATTCGCTGAAAAAATTGGTCAACAGATGTGTTCCAATAAAATTCATATTCGCCCGGAATAAAAAATGCTTGTATGGTTTCTCTCGTAAACCCTAATCGTCCTATATATTTTTCATCTTTTACTGCATTGATCAAGGCAATTGAATCGGCTTCAATTCTTCGGCCTGTTCTAAGCATCAATTCATTGACAGTATGCAATCCGGTAAAATTTATTTCTATAGGCTCCTGCTTTCCCAAACGCAACAGGTTGATCAAAGCACTGTTGCTCATTTTAGCCAATACACGATATTTACCAGGTTTAACAGCTTCTGTATATTTTTTCTCTTTTGCTAACCATCTGAAACTCTCCGGATTTTTTAAAAGCTCATTGTCGGTAAGGATGTTAACAACATCTTCAAATGTTGATCCCGTTGGAATATAAATAATGGTTGATTTTTTATCCGCCATATTTATGTTTGGCATGTATACATATTTATACGCTAAATACCCACCAATACCACCAACAACCAGGATAAGTATTAATAAAACTTTAATAATTGTTTTGACCCAGTTTTTTTTCTTCGCCCCCATAATAGTATTCTGTTGTCTTTCTATACTTAGTTTAGTGACAATAAACTTACTTAAAAAAATTGAACGTACTTAATTTTAAACCAATTTCCAGGAAAATAAATATTGTAAATGTAAAAGCCATTTACATATTTTTCAATTGTTCCAATACCTGTTTCGCCTGAATATTTTTAGGGTTTTTTAAGATTATAGTTTTAAGAACGTAACTCGCTTCTTTGTATTGTTTTTTGAATATGTATAAACCTGCAACATTCATAAGCAAGGGCTCATAATCCGGATCTAATTTTAATCCGTTGGCATACAAACGGTCTGCTTCTGCTACTTTTCCAATTAATAAATTAGCATAACCTAAATTCGTTATGGCTTGTATATTTTGAGGGGCCTCAACTAATACTTCTTCAAATGTTTTTATCGCATCCATTGTGTTGTTTTGGGAAAGTAGAAGAGATCCCATTTTGTTTTTAAATTCTGTATTGTATGGTGATAACTGGATCGCATTTTCATAAAAAAGAGATGCATTGGCCAAATCATTTTTTGAATAAAATGCTTCACCAATCCGGTAAGAGGTCCAGGCATCATCATTACTCCACGATTTTTTTATAAGTACTGATTTTAGCAGTTCATCTTTTCCTGTTTTTTGCACATAACTTAAAATTTTATTGAATTCTTTTTTTATAAAATATAATTGTACCAGGTCACCAAAATTTGCACGTATATCGCTTACTGTTTTATCTGATAAATAATGGCTCGCCGAATCAAGAAATGCAATATTGTAATCAAATTTATCATACTGTTGAATGTAGGCTCTGGCCTTTAATGCATTTGATGGATTTTTTTCATTAACTGAGAACAAGCCAATGAATTTTTTTATCTTCTCAATATTTTCTTTTTTCTCCGGCTTTCGGATATAATGATCATGTATGCTCACGTGCGGAATATCAATGGAACCTGATCGCGGCATGTGACAGGAAACGCAGTTGTCCTGCTTTTTTGAACGAACCGTTATGCTTTCAGTGCATAGCGTATTGCTTGTAGAAGTATGACAATTTTTGCAGGCATTGTTGTACCGGTTAATATTGGTCGCATTAATACTTACATGTGGATTGTGACAGGTAACACACGTAAGCGCATTTTTATATGGCTTAAGTGATGATGCAGCGCTTGATTTAAAGCTTTTAATAAAACATTGGCTCTGCTTTAACCGGTCAGCATGAGAGGCCATAATAAATTCATCATCGGCGTTTTCATACTTCGGTAGAAAAACAGAAATGTAATCCGATAGAACCATGCCCGGACGAAAATCAAAAAATGATTTCCCATTTTTTAATACAGCATTACCTTGCAAATGACAACGCTGACAAACATCAAATTGCCTGTCAATTGGTAATTTTCCGGGGTTTACGATTGAATAATCTATGTATTTGGAGGTGTCTATTTTTTCACCCGTACTTCTTTGCTGAACATGTATACTTCCTGGTCCATGGCACCGCTCGCAATTAATGCCCTCGGGAACTGCGCTGAATTTATTTTCGGAACCTTCTACAAAACCTGGTAATGCATTGTGACAACTCATACATTCCAAGCCAATTTTTCGGTTAAAATGGGTATTGAAACCATTTTCAAAACCTGGAGGGAAGTCCCATTTTTTTTTCTGACTAAAAAAAGTCATCGGCATTTGGGTTAAGTATCCATTTGCGTTACGGATATGTGAATTGGTATGTTGTCCGGAACCAATAATATAATCAACTGTTTCAATACGTTTAAAAACAGTGTCTTTACCATTTAAGCGAAATTCCATAATTTTCATTTGCTCGCCTTCCCAAAATGGGTGGTAATAGAAATCCTGGTATTGATCATAAATCACTGTGTGCGCATTAAATGAGGCAACGCTTTTTTGCTTTGTGGCAGGAGCAAAGCTTTGTCCCATACCGGTTTGTATAAACGTATCAAAGATTTGCTGGTGACATAAACGACATTTTTGCATCCCCACGTAGGTAGCGGTGTCACTATGATTTAAATACGTGCTAGAGTTGTTAGAAGTGTCACTTGTTTGTTCTGATGGACGATCACATTTTACCAAGAGTACAATACAGACAGCAATAAAAAGAAATAACAATGGTTTACGATAGTGCTGACCCATGAAGTAAATTTATCGCTTTATCAGTTGAAGTAGTAATTCATCTGCATAAGAATTGCCTTCGCGTATCCAATGTTTTTTTACACCGGTTATTTCAAATCCATGTTTCTTAAAGAGTAAAATGCTGGCGTCGTTTGTAACTTCAATGTTACAATACAATTGATGGAGATGCAGGTGTTCAAAACTGTAATTAATCAATAACTCCAATGCTTCTGAAGCATGGCCCTTTCTTCTGTCCTGTTCGCTCGCAATCAGAATTCCAACACCCGCCCGAAGATGAAGTGGGTCAAAATCAAACAAATCAATACATCCCACAGCTTTGGGTTGGCTTAAATTATTCACTACATTCGGTAATTCATCAATTAATAAACGTAATTGTTTTGTGCTATATATATCCAGTTGAGCCGTTTCCAGATAGTGTGCTAGCACCTGGCGGGAATAGGGAACCAGGGTATTACTAACTTTCCAAAAGCGTGTGTCATTTTCCCATGCATATAATAAATCAATATCTCCAGGTTCAATTGCACGGAGTGATAATTGGGTTCCAGTTAGTTTCATGGTTGTGGAGCTTGAGGTTGAAAAATTAGGAAGTGGGGGTTAATGCAGGAGAAATAGCGTCACTCTCATTTCTTGCGTTTTCTATTTCAAGATCCAACTCATCTTTTGTATATATCGGTAATTTATATGTTTTTTCATCAATAAATAAAGTTGATACATGTTCAATAAGATCACTCTTCTGAAGATTGGGTAAGAGATGGAACAAAAAATCAACCTCTTCCATCGAAATATCATAAGTTTCATTAAAAAAAAGTTTAATGGGGCTTAGGCAGGTTGCAACATCTTTATCAACCCTTGGGAACTGCTGTATATTTAAAATAAAATGTTCCTTTAAGTATGCATTGCTAAAAGTGGTGTGGGGTTTTATTTTTATAAATAAGCTGGGAATTTTTCGCTGCTCAATGTTTTTGATCAAAGCACGCAGGGGTGTATTTAAATCCTGTCCCTTTATACTGAGCGAATGGTAATGCTTGTCGATGATTAATCCGATATGCGGGGGTATACGTGTGGCATGCATAGCCACAATATAAACACCGTTCAATAAATCCGCTTCATCGAATGTTTTAAACGTATTAAATATGGAAGTTTGGTTAATCACAGAATCGTTTAGTTGGATGGTTTTACTTCAACTTCAATTTCACCTTTAAATACAAAGGTGGCAGGACCCTCCAGCCAAATATCCGTAAATGAGTTATCCGTGTGTTTGTTGAATTTTACATTCAAATCTCCACCCAGTGTTTTTATAGAACAATAATTATCTGCCGTTGCAACATGTTTGATAGATGCCACAAGTGCAGCCGCTGTAACGCCGGTACCGCAAGAAAATGTTTCATCTTCAACACCACGCTCATAGGTGCGAACAAATAAATCGTTGTATTGTTTTTCAACAAAATTTACATTCGTGCCTTCCGCTTTAAAACGGTTATTGTTTCTTATTTTTTTTCCTTCTTCAAAAACGTTGAAATGACGAACGTCATTTACAAATGCAACGTAATGAGGGGAACCGGTATTTAGAAAACTAAAATCAGGATTTGATTCGACACTCTTTACATCATTCATTTTAAGTGAAATAAACCCGGGTTTAACATTTGCAACATGCGCACCATCAATAGCTGTGAAATGTGCACGATCTTTTACCAACCCAAGTGAGCGTGCAAACTCAACAATGCATCTGCCACCGTTTCCACACATGCTGCTTTCTCTGCCATCCGAATTGTAATAAACCATTTCAAAATCAAAACCTTGTTTACGCTGTAGCAACATCAATCCGTCAGCTCCAATGCCAAATCGTCTGTCACAGAATTGAGCTACAAGTGCAGTATTGGCACGATCAAATTTTAGATCTGTGTTATCAATAATCACAAAATCATTCCCTGTTCCCTGGTATTTGTAAAAAGTAAAAGTGGTTTTCATATTATTTTAAATTACTTAGGATCCCTTCGTCCACAACACGTTCATAAGGCTTAAAATCACTGTTGTACTCTAGTTTATAAACCGTTGAAGCATTTCTGATATAGAAAACGTCATCTAGTGTATATAGTTTTAAATTTTCAGTGTCTGGTAATCCATACAAAATTACACTGTATTTGCTTAACTTGTATCCTTTATAATTTAAAGGTGATCTCCAGAATTCAATTTGTACATATTTATTAACGGCTCTTTTATCATCTTTTATGTCACTTATTTTTTCTAAAAGTGAATCGGAGTGGTTTTTAATAACAGGTGCGTTCAGGTTTTTTAATTCAATGGTTCTTACATTTAGTAGCTCATCCTTTCTGATAACAATGTCATCCGCATAAGAAGCTGTTTTTACAGTAGAATCAGCTATGTCAACAGAATCTGTCGGGGTTTCTGTTTTCTTGGATGCTGTGTTTTTTGTTGCAAATGATTCACTTTGTCTTTTATTTTTTATTTTCGTTGAATCATTTTTTTTTAGCGAATCAGTATGTTTTTCATCAGGTGATTGTTGTGATGAAAACGTTTCGGAAACATTTTTATAAAAACTCAATTCCTTTATATAATTGTCAAGCCGAAACATAAAAAAAGTACCAGCAATGACAATTCCAAGTAAGAGTCCCAATATAAAAGGTGGAGCTTTTCTCTTAAAATAACTCATTGTTTGGCCGATTTTTTTTGTAAAAAAATGAAACAGGATACAAAGGTACAAATCCTTTGGAACCCCCGTTAATTATTGTTAAAAATAAGATATTTTAGGGATATAGGAATAAACTTTGAGCCTTCTTACGCGTTAAAAAACAAAAATATAAACACTAAATAATCAGTTAAAATGAAAAAAATAATTGGAGCTTTTGTAATAGCGAGTATTGGAGGTTTTACAGCTTTAGGTATTGATCATTTCATGAACCCTAAGGTTCAAAGTAATTCTCAATTAAGTTATCAAACACCCGTGAAATATGTCAATATGCCTGTTTCGGCGCCCGAAACCGGAATTGATTTCACAACGGCTGCCGACTTGTCTGTACATGCGGTGGTTAACGTAAAAACAATTTACCCACTCGAAACAAACAATCCATATATCTATGACCCGTTCCGGGATTTCTTCGGACAACGTATGCCTCAGCAACAACAGGCTCCTATGTCAACAGGGTCGGGGGTTATTATTTCTCAGGACGGTTATATCATAACCAATAACCATGTTGTAGATAACGCAGAAAAAGTGGAAGTGACGCTGAATGATAAAAGAAGTTATGTTGCTGAAGTAATCGGTCAGGATCCATCAACAGATTTAGCCTTGTTAAAGATCAAAGAAAACAATTTACCCTCTATCGTATATGGAAATTCTGATAATGTAAAAGTTGGGGAATGGGTATTGGCTGTTGGAAATCCATTTAACTTGACATCGACGGTTACTGCTGGTATTATCAGTGCAAAGGCCAGAAATATCAATATTCTTTCAAATGATCGTTCCAAAGGGCAAAATGCAGTAGAAGCCTATTTACAGACGGATGCTGCCGTAAACCCAGGAAATAGTGGTGGTGCACTTGTGAATGCCAAAGGTGAATTAGTGGGAATTAACTCTGCGATTGCTTCAAATACAGGTTCTTATACCGGCTATTCATTCGCAATACCGGTAAATCTGGCTCGTAAAGTAGTTGCAGATTTATTAGAGTTCGGTGAGGTGCAACGTGCCTATATTGGTGTGAGTATCCGCGATTTAGATTATAAACTAGCGAAGGAAAAAAGCATCAATGATATAAAAGGGGTGTATGTTAATGGCTTGGCTCAAGGCGGATCCGGAGAAGAAGCCGGTATAAAAGAAGGGGATGTTATCACAAAAGTTGGGGAAGTTGATGTAAACAATGTTCCGGAATTACAAGAGCAAATAAGCCGCTATCGCCCTGGTGATAAGGTAAATGTTACGCTGAAACGGAACAATCAGGAAAAAATCATGAAGCTGATTTTGAAAAATAAAAATGGTAATACTGACGTTGTAGAAAAGGCAAGAGCAGAAGTAGTTTCAGCATTAGGAGCCACATTTGAACCAATTGGTGAGTCAGATATGAAAAAACTCAACATTGAAAATGGCTTAAAAATAGTGAAATTGGGTGCCGGAAAGCTTCTGAACTCGGGTATAAAGGAAGGATTTATTATTTTAAGTGTGGATAAGAAGAAGATAACATCAATGGATGATCTTCGTGCAGCATTGGAAAATAAAAAAGGTGGCGTCCTTATTGCCGGAGTATATCCAAATGGCTTAACTGCTTATTATGGATTTGGACTTTAAAAAATGTTAACCGGTTGCAATTTTTTAGTCCCTTATTTATTGAATTTCGTCATTGAAATCTAAATTTTAATCTTTTTTTTGACTATTTATTAACAATAAATGAAATTAAGTTTAAGATTATCTGAAAGAATTCTGAAATTAAGTCCTTTTAAATAGTACATTTGCAACTATTCTATTGTCGAATATATAATTTCTAAAAATGAGACAGCTCAAAATAACCAAATCGATTACCAATCGTGAAAGCGCGTCTTTGGACAAATACTTACAGGAAATTGGTCGTGAAGAATTAATTACTGCCGATGAAGAAGTATCCTTAGCAAAGCGAATCAGAGAAGGTGATCAGGTAGCCCTAGAAAAATTAACAAAATCAAACTTGCGTTTTGTGGTGTCTGTTGCAAAACAGTATCAAAACCAGGGTTTGAGTCTTCCCGATCTTATTAATGAAGGAAACTTAGGGCTTATTAAAGCTGCTAAGCGTTTTGATGAAACACGTGGTTTTAAATTTATCTCTTATGCGGTATGGTGGATTCGTCAATCCATCCTTCAAGCATTAGCTGAGCAATCACGTATTGTTAGATTACCTTTAAACCAGGTTGGATCTTTAAATAAAATCAATAAAGCATTTTCCAAGCTTGAACAACAATATGAGCGTGAGCCAAGTGCAGAAGAGCTTTCACAGATTTTGGAATTACCACAGGATAAAGTTGCTGACACCATGCGTGTTTCAGGACGTCACGTATCTATGGATGCGCCGTTTGTAAATGGTGAAGAAAATAGCTTGTTGGATGTATTGGTGAACCATGATTCTCCACGTGCAGACAACATGTTGATGAATGAATCTTTGCAACGTGAAATTGAACGCTCTTTATCCACATTAACAGAACGCGAACGGGATGTGGTTAAACTATTCTTCGGAATAGGCATCAACCACGGATTAACGCTGGAAGAAATCGGAGCAAAATTTGACCTGACACGTGAACGTGTTCGACAAATTAAAGAAAAGGCAATCAGAAGGCTTCGTCACAACTCTCGTAGTAAATTATTAAAATCATACTTGGGCTAAAAACAAAGACCGAAGAAATGTTAAGACCGCACAACAATCAGCTGAAAAGTTTATACTAATCACTGAATGTTGTGCGGTTTTCTTTTTAAGATAAGCTTAATAATCAAAACAAATAAATACATAAACTAAACAACAAACACTTACATTAATCTATGACACTAGACACCACTAAACCAACTGAAGGTAAAGCAAAAGGTTCGTATGAGGAAGAATTGAAAGATTGGATAGAACACGAAAAAGCCGCCATTTCCCTTATTAATTCTATTGGAAAATTATGGTTTGAAAAATCGGTTGAGCTGATCCTTTTCAGAAACCAATTGGTTGACAGAAGCGCAAGTCAAATTATGAACTTGCATTTGTATTCAAAAGATATTGTAAAAAAGCCAATCACTATCATGGAATCAGTTCAATTGGCTGATGAAATTTATAAATTGGATGTTTGCCCTTCTCGTATTGATCTTGGTAAATTAGCATATGAGTGGCAACAAGAGAAAAAAGAATACCCAAAAGCGGCAGACTTTTTAAAAAATAAACTAAAAGATTTTATTGGTAAAAAACATACCATTACCCCAAAAGATGTGGTATTGTTTGGTTTTGGGCGTATTGGCCGTATCGCAGCCAGAGAGTTAACAGCACAGGCTGGTAAAGGTGAGCAGTTACGCTTGAGAGCAATTGTAACACGTGGTAATAGCAATGAAGAAATTATTAAACGTGCCGATTTGCTTCGTACCGACTCTGTACATGGACCGTTCCCAGGAACCATTGTTGAAGATCTGGAGCAAAAAGCATTGATCATCAACGGACACACCGTATACATGATCGATTCAAAAAATCCGGAAGATGTGGATTATACCAAATATGGTATAAAAGACGCATTGTTAATTGATAACACCGGTGTATTCAGAGATAAAGAAGCATTGAGCCGCCACTTAAAAGCAAAAGGTGTAGCTAAAGTATTATTAACAGCACCGGCCAAAGGTGAAGTACCAAACGTAGTGCATGGTGTGAATCACGAAACAGTTGATGTGAAAAAAGATTTTGTATTTTCTGCAGCATCCTGTACAACCAACGCGATCATGCCTGTTTTGCAGGTGATCAACAATACAATCGGAATTGCAAGAGGACATATTGAAACTGTTCACTCGTATACAAACGATCAGAACCTATTGGATAACTACCATGCAAAATACAGAAGAGGTCGCTCTGCTGCTTTAAACATGGTAATTACAGAAACAGGTGCGGAGAGCGCATTGAAAAAAGTATTGCCAGAATTGTCCGGTAAGTTTACTGCAAACTCTGTACGTGTACCGACACCAAATGTATCATTGGCCATCTTAAGCATGACCGTGAACAAAGAAGTAACGCGTGAAGAGCTGAATGAAATCATGAAAGATGCAGCTCTTAATGGTAAATTGGTGGAGCAAATCCAATATGTAAATTCAAATGAGTTTGTGTCTACAGATGTGATCGGTAATCCTTGCCCTTCTGTATATGATAGCCAGGCAACCATTGTTGGGCCTGATAAAAAGAACATTGTATTGTATGTATGGTATGATAATGAATATGGATATACACGTCAGGTAATTCGCTTCTCAAAATACATTGCAGAAGTAAGAAGAATGGTGTATTACTAAATAAAAAAATCATCAAAAAAATCCCGCTCTGTTTGTTCAGAAGCGGGATTTTTATTTGTAATTCAAGAATTATTTTTTTTGAATATTTTCAATAAATCTTTCAATCGAATCTGTGTGGTTTTGAAATTCATATTTTACTAATTCATCTATTTTTTGATCAGAAAGTTGAACACCGTATTCATGTTTTGCTGAATTTGAAAGTCTAGGTGTATTTCTCTTTATAGCTGCTGAATTCAGTTGAAGGTTAATCGAATAATGTTGTATATCAAAACTTATAATAACTTGAGTGTTATACCCTCCATTTCCGAACGTTATTTGATTATAGCCATTATAATAGAATCTGATTATTATTGTTTTTGTTTCATCATTAATTTTTTTTCTGAGATCTGTCTTCCATTCATTAAATTCAATACTCTCATTTTTTGACCCCATTACGCTAATTTCACAACGATGGGAATTATACAATGAATTAAATTTTTCGCAAATTTTTATATATGAAGTCAAAAATTTTTTAAGTGAATTATCGTATAGCTCTAATAATGAATCTTTATTTCTCGAAACCTTTGTGTTTTCTCCAACAAATTTCATCTTTTTCGTTAATAGTGCGATTTGCTTATCAAAATCTTCTGGGTCATCAATATTTTCACCTTTTGCACCTGCAATCATTAATTCTATGGAAGCAACAAGATTTTTTGCTATATACTCTACGAACGGTTCAAGTTGCCCGCTGTCAGCTTGTTGTAAAGCAGCGAAATAATTGACTTTATCTTCGGTTTTTATAATTACCGGAGGGTAACCAAACTCCATCAAAATAAAATTCATCAAAATCCTTGCGGTACGGCCATTCCCATCATCAAACGGGTGGATGCGTATAAATTTATAATGAAATTCTGCTGCAAGTAAAATGGGGTTAACATCCTTCAGTAAACTTTGCTGTCTATACCATTCAATCAAGTCATGCATCAAAGTAGGTGTTTCTTGGGGAGTGGCAAAATAAAATATCTCACCTGTTCTTGTTTTTACATGGTTTGGATCTTTTTTATATTCTCCAACATGAATCGTTTTTTTTGTCGGTTTTCCGTCTGGTGTAATAGCATCTTTTTCATATGGTTCTTTTAATAATAAATGATGCAATTGGCGAATAAAATGCTCAGTTAATGGTTGTTCCTTTTTTATAATATCCAATATCCATTTAATCGCTTCATCGTGCCCTGTTATTTCGATATGATCTTGAAGTGGTTTTCCTTGGGCAGTAATTCCAAATAGGATAAGCGCCTTTGTTTCGCCAAAAGTCAATTGATTACCTTCAAGATGATTAGAATGATAATCCCAATCTAGACGAAATTTTTGCATTATTTTCGTCTCTTGCTCTTTATTTAAGGGTCTTAGCCTATCTAACTCAGCTTTAAGTTCAATAGCTTTTTCTATATTCATAGTATAAGAATTATTCAAGTATTAAATATAAAGACTTTATAATTCAGAAACGGGATTTTTGTTGAAAATCTATTCATTAAATGAATAGTCAAATGTAACTTTAGCATCTATAAATAAGAGGCTCCCAAAAATAGATATATCCACCATCCTTTACCATGAAGGACCAGTTCAAAATGCTTTAACAACAAAATATAATGTTACATCAATGTTCACATTGCTAGAAGAAGCAAAAGCATTTTCTTGTCAATTGGGAGATATGATTGTACAACAATCTAAAGATCCTGAGTTAGTAAATATTATATTGAAACCATATGGGTTGGCTATAAGCTATATTCCGGTTGCATATTATGTCTACAGAGGAATTAAAAAGGATAGTTTAATTCTAGGATCAAATCAATTAGCAGCTAAATCTTCTTCCAGTAGGAACTACAGCTTATGTTAATGAAAAAAAACAGTCCACGGAAATAAAGAGAGCTGGTTCTTTGTATACACAGCTGCTCTTAAACTTTGCAACTAGAAACCGTGTTTATTTGGATATTAGAAGTGAGAAAGGATACTCTTATAATTTTCATCGCAATTATAAAGATAATGCTAATGATAATATCCAGGTAGGTTTTGGAACAACAGTAGTCAGTCAAATTTATGAAACGAATTCATGGCCAATTTTATTCAGTGATGCAAATCAGCCAAATTCTGCAGAAAGAAATTCAATAAGATTTAAATTAAGGACAGATGATAATGAAAAACCTCTTATTTATTATGATGTATATGGAGAGGTAATAAGAAGACAAGGAGAAAAAAATGCTGAAAATTTGTTTGTTGAATCAAACTTATCACCAAGTGGTGAATGGACAAGACAAATAATTGTAAACTATCCGCAGAGGATAGAAGGAACGGATCATAAAAATATTGCAACTTATATTCGCATATATTACTTTAGACAAAACTATAATATTTATACCGTTCCTTTTATAAACCCACCTGGTGTTTTTAAAGCCCAGAAATATTATGATAGCGCATTTTGTTCAATTGACTCTTTAAATATTGCAAATCAAGCTACTTCAAAATGGTCGAGAAGTTTTGAAAGTTCAGAACCTGTATACATTCATGAACCCTTGCAAACAGATGGAACTGGTAACTTTGGATTGGTTGCTAAGAATGGTGCACATTGGGATAACCAAAGGATTTTATTTTATGCAACAAGATTTAAAAAGGTCGAAGCAATGGGGTCAGGTAAATTTTACTTGAATACTTACGAAGGCAAGTTAAAAAAAATAGATAGTGAAGCATTTAATTCTCAATTAGGTCTTCATGCAAAGACAAATTTTATTTGCAGGACATATAATACAAACGAAGGGTTAATTAAAATTTTAGGGATAAATTCATATAAAACAGGAAAAAAATATCTAGAGAAAGAGGATGCATTGATGCTGGGTTTAACAATCTCGGAGATTAATAGCTTGAAAGATGCTATAGGTTTAAGCGCAGATCATCCACGCTATTTATATTTAGAACCAATTACCGGAAATCCTCAAGTCGACACCAATCATTTACGTTATTTTAAATATAGGGTGAAGGTTCAAGGTTTTGATTTAAGTGGAAATTCTCAGATAGTAGCTCCAGCAGGAATTCCTCCGTTTTCTGATATAATCGTTTATAGCAGAGACAATCAATTTTTTCATTCTTCCGCATTTTCATCGAATGAAAACGTCACGACAGGTGAAAATAGAGTAGAGTTTCATATTTATCATGATGGTACAATTAAAATTAATGATAATATCGACTTAAGTTTGGTTCGGAAGAAGATAATTAATAATAATCTATAAAAAACAAAAAAGCTCCTGAAAATCAGGAGCTTTTATCAAGGGTGGCCGATGGGGCTCGAACCCACGACCCTCGGTACCACAAACCGATATTCTAACCAACTGAACTACGGCCACCATTTGAGGTTGCAAATATAAGATTTTTTATAATTCTTCGAAATTTAAGTTTAAAATAATTTCTAATTTATACTTTCTTCCCTGTCAGAATGCTTAACTTCGTGACTATTAGGTAAAAAATATGCTAAAAAAGATAATATCCACATTCGGTATAAAAGTGCTGATTGCGGTATTAAACCTGGTAATTGTGATCGTTTTATCCAATTATATTGGTGCAAGCGGAAAAGGAGAGGCTAGTTTAGTGGTTATCAGCATGGCGATGGTTATGCTGTTTTGCAATTTGCTAGGTGGTCCAACACTCATTTATTTAACTCCCCGATACAATATTTTTCTTTTGTTTTTCCTAAGTAATTGTTGGTCGTTGTTAACGGCAATATGTGCCTTTATTGTGCTTTATCTGTATGGAGAATTGTCCTTATGCATGATCAGCCATATTTCTCTGTTATCATTAATCAACTCCTTTTTGGCTACAAATCTCACTATTTTATTGGCAAAGGAGCGTGTAACATGCTATAACCTTATTTCTTTATTGCAAACAGCTCTTACGCTTATTGTGGTTTTTGTATTTTTTAAGATTGGTGACAAAGATGTATTGGCATACATCTACGCACTTTATATTGCTATGTTGTGTTGTTTGATTATTAGTACAGGGTATCTATTGCCATACTTAAAAAAACCGGATCTGAAAAATCTTAAAGAAAATGCAATTCAGTTTTTAAAATTGGGGTTCACAAATCAGACATCGCAAATCATTAAATTTTTGAGCTTCCGTGTTAGTTATTATATGTTGATGCAATATGCTGGATCTGCAGTGTTGGGCGTGTTTTCAAATGGTACCTCTCTGATCGAATCGCTATTACTAATTAGCAATAGTTTTGTTGCGGTGTTGTATCCCAAGATCTCAAACAGTATGAATAAAAAATATTCTCAGTTGTTGACCCAACAAATGACCAAAATGAGTATAGCATTTTGTCTCGTTGCACTTGTTCCATTAGTATTGTTGCCTTCAGCGTTTTGGGTATGGCTCTTTGGAGCTGAATTTAATGGTGTACGTCTGGCGATTGTTTTATTGGCTCCAGGTATTGTTTTTTATAATATTTCCATGGTCATTAACCATTATTTTTCAGGGTTGGGTAGATATAGAATAAGTACACTTGCTTACTTTATCGGATTGATGCTGGTTGTTATTTGCAGTCTGATCATTATTCCGCAATATGGAATTGCAGAAGCTGCTATTATTTCAAGTTTGTCATACATAGCTACCGCTCTTTTCTATATGTTTTATTTTTCAAAAGATGCTAAAATATCGGTCAGACAGTTATTCCCGACTGTTTCCGACATTCCCTGGTTTTTTAAACGGATAAAGGCGATATTATTTTAGATAGCTTCTTGCTGAAGCAATTCTCTCAATCGCTCCGGTGTAAGTGTATGTTTAAGCTCAGCCGATTGGGAAAATGATATTTCACCGGTTTGTTCAGAAACAATAATCGCCAGGGCATCTGTATTTTCAGTGATACCCACAGCTGCACGATGCCGCATACCCAAGTGAGCAGGGAAATTTGTGTTTTCAGTTACAGGAAGTACACAGCGGGCCGCAGCAATCGTATTTCCGATAATGATAATGGCACCATCGTGTAGTGGAGAGTTTTTATAAAAAATGCTTTCAATCATTCGTACAGATACCTTTGCATCAATGGCATCTCCTGTGTTTGCATAAAATTTTAATTCATTACTTCTCGTAATAATAATAAGTGCACCTGTTTTATTTTCACTCATGTTTTTGCAAGCTTTCACAATGGCATTGATATCCAATTCCTTGGATTGAGAAACCTGCCATTTAAAATCGAACATGCCTTTGCCTAGTTTGCGTTTGGTGAATATTTCCGAGGTTCCTATGAATAAAAGGAAACGTCGTAATTCCTGTTGAAAAACAATTAAAAGTGCAATGAATCCAACATCAATAAATTTACCCAGAATGCTTCCAAACAATTGCATATTGAGCGCCTTTACAATAAGCCAGAGAACATAAAAAAGGATGATTCCGATAAGAATATTGACCGCAACAGTTCCCTTTACCAGGTAATATAATTGGTAGATAAGAATTGCTACGAGAAAAATGTCAAAAACATCTATCCAGTTAAGTGTAATAAAGGATTGTAAAATCATAGCGATCATTTTACAAGTATAAGGCTTTTTTAAGAATAATATTCAGTTTAACGTGCTTTAACAAACTGCCGTTTGCCTGGTTTAGGTGTATTGTAAATCTTTATCTATTTTTGATGGATAGCTAAATAAATCATGAGCAATCCAAAATATACGTTTCGAAGCAGAATCAAAAGTATGTCCTATGCATTGCAAGGTGTCGTTACTTTTTTTAAAACACAACCCAATGCCTGGATACATTTATCAGCTGCGGTCATTGCAATTGTTTTAGGGTTTAAATTTCACATCAACAAAGCTGAATGGTTGGCCATTGTGTTTGCAATTGCATTGGTTATGATAGCTGAAATGTTGAATACGGCGCTTGAATTTTTAACCGATCTCGCTTCTCCTTCTATTCATCCTCTGGCAAAGAAGGTGAAGGACGTTGGAGCAGGGGCGGTGTTGGTAGCGGCAATTGCATCGATCGTTATTGCGGCGATAGTGTTTTTACCAAAGCTGATGTGTAGCTACTCCTGCCACATGTGATATCTTACTGCGTAGGCCGTAGCTTCAGCGAAGGCCTAAGACTTCATATTTGTAAATTGCAAAGGCAATTCATAAGTGCCTTGCCGCACGACTGAAATAACACTTTGCAGATCATCAATTTTTTTTCCAGTTACCCTTACCTGATCATCCATCATTTGTGCCTGCACTTTAAGTTTTGAATCCTTAATATCCTTGATGATTTTTCTTGCTACATCTTTATCAATGCCTTCTTTCACCTTTACATCTTTTTTTACCATGGAGCCGGAAGCATAGTGTTCTTTTCCAAAATCCAAGCATAAAGGATCCAGTTTTTGTTTGATCATTCGGTTACGAATCACATCGATGATGGATTCCATGCGCATATCGTTTTCTGTAAGTATATGAATGGTCATCGTTTTTTTATCCAGATCAATTTCGCTTTTAGAGCCATTGAAGTCGAAGCGGTTCACAATTTCTTTTCGGGCAACATTAATGGAGTTATCTAAAAGTTGCGCATCTACTTTATTTACAATATCGAAAGAAGCCATATCAGAGTTTTGAAAATGTTTTAAAATTTGTACGAAAATATCTTATTCTTTTGAATATTTTCTAAAAAAGATAACCATATTTTTGTCGTAAAAAACGATCGTCAAATTTCCCTTTTTTCGAATGTTTGAAATCGGAGCTAAACACGAGGGTTATCTCATGTGAACCGGAAGAGTAGGCTCGTAAGTGTGTGATCGAAAAATCATAGGAATAACTCACTTGAAAATCATTCAGGAATGAATAGCCGAGGTGCAACGCACACGCATCTCCCAACCTGACCGAAAAACCTCCAAACATTTTCTGTTTTACATTTAGGAGAAGTGTGTAGTCGAACAATAAGGGAGCACCACGCACATAACTGGAAAAGATACTACTTTGCCATATATAATCAGGGTCTTGGGAATAATTGTAACCCAATGAAACGTTTAAGTGCAACGCATCTTTCATAATGCCTTTTTTTAGTGTGTCTTCTTTATAAAATTCTACCCGTGTCTGGAGAGGCTGCATCACACTAATGCCGGTATGAAAACGATCATTGTATAAATACATTCCAAAAGCACCATCAGCTGAAAAAGTAGAATTGGTGATGCTTTGATCAATTGTTGGGTCCTGAGTATCCCTTAGGGTGATGTCTGTTCCAGAAAGTGTTGACTTGGTTCCAATTGCCGAAAGCCCTATGGACATTTCACAATCAGGAAACATAATGTGATAGGCAAATGCACCACCGTAACTAAGTTTTTTTAATGGTCCGCTTTTATCCTGAATAACTGACAAGCCTGTTCCGAGCTGTCCCTTCATTAGTCTGCTGTTTAATCCAAAAGAAGCTGTATTGGGAGCACCTTCAAATCCTAACCATTGTTGACGGTAATTGATACGTGCATCTATCAAACGTTTTACACCAGTACTTCCCGGGTTGATCAAAAAGCTATTGCTGTTATGCTGTGTATAAAAGGGGAGTTGCTGACAGAACACAGCAAACGGCATAATAAAAGCAATGACAAGTATATTATATTTTTTCATTCTTACCTTACAATAGTTACTGTACCATGATATTTATGCTTTCCATCTGCAAGGTCAAGAACATAAAAATAGGTAGCCGCAGGAATATCTTCTCCTGAAGCTTTGCCATTCCAATTATTTAAATATCCTCTTGACGTGTAAACAAGCCTGCCTTGCCGGTTAAAAACTTCAAGGCGGGAGTTCGGGTATTTATTGATGTTGGCAATGAACCAAACATCATTACTTCCATCTCCATTTGGAGTGAACGTATTGTAAATAATGATTTCATCAGAAGGTTCAACAAATACCGTTACCGAATCCACACCAAAACAGGTATTGGTTGGATCCGAGGCATACACATAGTATTTCGTTGTGTCCTTTGGGGCTACGTCCGGATTGGCGGTATTAAAGTATTTAATAGAATCCTTTGGTTCCCAAAAATAAGTTGTTCCGCCTGTTGCATGAAGTGTTACATTTTCGCCTTCCTTAATAGTAATATCATTTCCCGCATCGATTTTAGGAGTGGGTATTATTGTTATGGTGACCGAGTCAATAAAAGGAGGGCACCCAGGTGTTGTTGCAGTCAATATATATGTTACAGATGTGGTTGGCCGGATAGCCGGGTGTGGAGAAGTGGGATTATTTAATCCCATAGTTGGGCTCCAAAAATAACCTATGCCATTGTTATCGATATTTTTAGGTCCACCAAGTATGATGAGTATATTTTCGCAGGATGTAACATCATTACCAGCACTCACATCATTGATATTATTAAGATTAATGGTTACAAAGGCAGTGTCGGAATCAAGATTATCATCTGTTACAATTAATGTATACACAGTTGTGGTAGTTGGGTTTGCAGTAGGATTGGAAATGGTAGAATCATTCAAACCGGTTGACGGTGTCCATGCATATTTATATGGTGGTTTTCCACCAGTTGCTCCAGTTGACCCGATCTGAGCAGAGCCGTTCGGGCAAATTGTTTGAGTTAAACCAGCGTTAGCCGTTAATTGGGCCATTACCAAATGTGAACTCAAGAAAAAGAAAATAAAAACAATAAATATGCGTAATGAAAATCCCATCTAAATTGAGGTTAAGCAGTACAAATATAATTATAATTAAATTAAGTGGCTTAGCTAGGCAGGAACCACATTCCATAATTTAGTCTGTATAA